>DAOWMA010000002.1 GCA_030643345.1 Spirochaetaceae bacterium | reverse complement strand
GTAATATATATTCTGAATATTTACCGGGAACTCCGGATTTCTTAATTCATTTTAATTATTTTCTCACATACGTCATTAAACCGGACACTTTTCCATCAATGGTAGCAGAATTCAGACTTGAACCGGACCAGATAGAGTCTCAGTATAAAACAATAAATGCCGATATCCAATTGTTTATTGTTGAATACTACAAAAACAAAGTAAATGAATCAAATTATTCAATCAGCTTTTTAGATATAGGCAATGAAAGTTCAGATGAATTATCAGCTTCCCTTTCCAGCAATTTCCCTGCTCTGAATATCAAAGCTTTTATACCGTTGAATATATCTTTTCCAGATATGCAATTATATAAAAAAGCTAAAGAGATGTACATTTCATCATTGGAATTAGAAAATAAAATAATTACCGAATCAAGAATAAAAATTGCTGAACAGGAGGTAAGAGATACAGCTAATTTTGAAACTCTTAAAAAATACGGGGAACTCTTAAACGAATATCCATCATTAATAGATTTATTCTCTGTTATTGAAATTAATTGTGACAGCATTATACCAAAATTAAATCTGGAGACACCTGTTAGTACTGATACTCAAAATCAGTAATTATTCATCTATTTTCAGCTAATAATAATATGATGATACAGATGTTCAACCTGATGGATATGACTTATTTGTTCTTTTAATACATCTTTCAGTATTGTAGGCTTATTATTTATAAAATAGTGCTGATCAAGTTGCTCGGTAATAGTCATGTTTTTACTATTAATTATCTCTGAAAAAACTCTTTTTATTCCGGAAATTGATTCAATACTGGTTTCTGCAAGATTTATTGCTTCTCTGTCTTTTTGAATAACAATTTTTCTGTACATTTTTTCCTGTATAGGATCTTTTGCCATAGAAAATCTATATTTATTAAATAATTTGCCATCTTCTGAATCTGGTGCAAGAGATTCATCAAAAACTTTTATACTATCAAGAGTATCCTCAATAACAGCTGAATATTGAAGCATACTATCTCTAATAAGTCTATTTTGGGAAAGTATTCCCTTTTCCAGCAATCTTACTGTTTCCTGAATATAACCTCTAAAAAAACAAGCAAAATAATTGTAGACTAATTCCAGAGCCTTAATTTGTGAAAAAGCTGAAACTCCCAATTTTTCATAGTCGATAGATGAGTACTCCCTATAGTGCTGGAAGCCGGAAAATCTTTGATCTTTGAACAGCCTTGTTGTCTCTAAAGCTATATATCGTTTCTGAATTTCCGGGAAAAACTGATCAATCTTATCCATTAACTTTATACGCAAAGTATTTCGGTAAAATTCCTTCAGATCAATCTTAGGCAGATAATACATAATTTTAAGGTAAGGATTTTTCTTAAAGTAACGAATAAGATCAGCAAGGGGAACTTTTGCAGAAAATTCATGGGATATATCAATAATATCAGATAGAGAGTCAGCTATTCCTGAATTTATTGTTTCTTCTCCTTCGTTCAGATATTCAAATTCAACCAACATATTCAATTGCTTAATCAATTTTTTATTTAGATTAACTCTTTTATCCAGTTTTAAAACTGAATATAGAGCACAGTATAATTTTTCAAGATCTCCAAGGCAGAGAATAGCAGAAGCATTTTTAAAATTCGCTGTTTCATCTGTTGCACTGTCAATTGGAGTGTGTCCAAATTGTTGAAAAAATTGAATATATGGGAAAAGTATAAGATCTTTCAGGTAATAAAATGGTCTCATTTCAACCTCGAGATCAATAAAAACTTTTTTATCAATCTTTGAGATATATTCATCAAGTTTATTTAGAAGCTGCCTGCTAATATCACCCTTTTTCCCATCAACACCATATATATCAACAAGTTCATCAAGAACCATAAGATCAGACGGCTCCTGTATTGTATTTTGCAGTCTGCTTTCTACAATACCAAGGAAAAAGGCCTGTGAAACAGCTGGATCCATCCAAAGCTTCTTAAAAAGAGTTCTTAATGGCATTGAATGGTTGTATAATACAAACACTTGTTCTGCAAAATGCGGTGTCAGATTCCTGGTTTCAAATCCGGTTAAATTTGAAGACTGATGCCTTATTTTTCTTTTTAACCTGGAAATTCTACCTGTCATATATAATTCTTTTTCACTTTTTCCAGTTAGTTTTGATCTAAACCATAAAAAAAATCTTACTAAAAGAGGGAGTTTATTTATTTCTTCATGCAATATAGTAGTTTTTTCTTCATTATCCATCTCTTTTTCATATATACCATCATCATTGTCTTCGTTAATATTTAGATTCTGATTGATTTTTTTTAATAATTCAGTTCTGTCTCCATCTGACAGATCTCTTGATAATTCAAGAAAAGCTGTGTCTGTCTTCAATACTATGTCCCTCCAGCTGTGTTATCATAATCAACCGTCCTTCAAGCATTTCAATAAAGAAAGGATCTTCAACAGCAATATTACTAATTCCCATATCACCTCTGCCCCATTCCATGTTATTCAGAGACCATTTCAAACCTCTACTTTTCATTTTGCATTTATCATTTCCCAAAGGGAAAAAAGACACAGTCCTGCCTACAATAGACGGTATTTGCATACTTCCGGTAATTTTCTGAAATCTTGTATTATGAGTATACCAGATATCAGGTGAAAAGTCCCGATCAAATAAAAAAAATATCCCTAAAAAATGGTCTATCCTGCCGCCGCCGCCGCCAATAATTACAATATTATTAAACATATTTTTCTGCAGGTAGCTTATACCCAGTTCTGTATCTGTACTATCCTTGTCTTCAGGAAAGCGTAAAACGCTATCAGAAGGATATTCGTTAAGCATATCCATGCTATCAATTGAATCCATATCACCAATTATAATATCAGGATTAATACCCATTTTAACAGCTGTGTCAAATCCGGAATCTGCTGCAACAATAATATCTGCTTCTGCTATCTCCTTTTTGACATATCGGTATGAAGGAGAAGATCCTCCGGTAAATAGAACTCCTTTCACTAATTAAATGCCCCCTCTCATCTGCCTGGCAACAAGTTTAAGCCTACTTAACTGGATATCTACAGAATCCATTTTGGAGTCAACCCACTGTCTTAATGTACCCGGCTGGTAATCTTCCTCAAAAGAATCAATAATTCTGATACTCGATTCTGTCAAGGCGCTATATGTTTCACTTAAATTACAGATCGATCTAAGAAATACTGCTCTGTGTATTGTATCTGTATTTCGATATATCAAACTTAAATTTTCATGACTCTTTCTAATCAATACCCATACCACTTCTAATTTATTAAAAAAGTTATCCACTATTTCAAGACCTGGATTCTTAGAAATCTCTTTTAAAATATCCATATTAGAGTTATAAACAAAAAAACCTGCATCAAGGAAAGCATTAAATCCCTCTGTACCTCCAAGATAAAAAAGCCTATAGTCAAAATCTTTAATAACGACTCTCTCTGTACTGAGACTGAGTTGATACGAATTACCATTATAAATTTGGATTTTTTCTTCAGGTTTAGTATAAATTACTGGAGTTTCTTTCATTACTTCATTTGCATCTTTTCTGTCAAATGGCGGATTATAGGCAATTATAAGTTTTTTATTGTTTATTCCAAGATACTTTGATAACCTATTTATAAGTATGGTGAAATCATTACTTGTTTTACCCTCCTCTAATTTTTCATAAGGAAGTTCTATTAGTAAGTACTCTGAATATACAAGAATGGAAAAAATATCATCTATCAACTCTTCAATAAATTTCCCCGCACCAGTTGCAGAGGGATCAAGTCCATTAATTTTTCTATCCTCATTTACAAGATAATTGTATCCTTTTGTTTTTATAATAAAGTCACTATTTATCATAATAGAAAGAACAGGCACCAGAATTATATTATTTTCTCTGCAAATATTGACTATTTTTTCAATTAATTTCTCTGAATATGAAAATTCTGATAAAATTATACTATCCAAAGACCAGGGGAAAGAACCGCCAAAATTTATTAATATCATTTTAAATCCGTTATTCACAGCAGAATTAATCAATTTCAGCAGAACATTATCACTTACCGGGAAATCAGCAAAATCATAATAAGGTATATTTTCCATCATTGGATTATATCTTCTTGTTTTTTCTTAGATAAGTTATTATGATTTCTAAAGGCTAAAGGAGAATTTAAAATCATGAACAGCATAGATAAAAGATTGGAAAAAATAGGCATACAGATTCCTCGTATTTTAATGCCCGGGAAAAATACAGATATGCAGAAATGGGCAGTTGTAGCATGCGATCAGTATACATCTGAACTTGATTACTGGGAAGGTGTTAAAACTTTTATTGGCAATTCCCCTTCCACTCTAAACCTTATTTACCCTGAATGTTATCTGGAGGAGGAAAACCCTGAAGATCGCATAAAACAGATTAATTTAAATATGAGTGAATATTTAAAAAATGATACTCTCATTGAAAATGAACCAGCTTTTTTTCTTGTTAAACGAAGTACAGATACTAATATTTCAAGATATGGATTAATGGTTGCCCTTGATCTTGAAGCCTATGATTATTCAAAGGATTCTACCAGTCTTATCAGAGCAACTGAGGGGACTATTGTTGATAGAATCCCTCCAAGAAAAAAAATAAGAATTAATGCGACTGTAGAGCTTCCTCATATTCTTGTTCTAATTGATGATCCGGAAGAACAGGTAATTGGACCTCTTAAAAATAGGATAGATAAATTAGAAGTTGTTTATGACTTCGATTTAATGAAAGGAAGTGGACATATATCTGGTTACAAAATTTCAGACCCGTCATTAATCGAAGGAATAATATCCGCTCTCGAAAATTTAGCAGATAAGGAAAGCTTTATAAAGAGATACTCAAAAGAAGAGGTCCTTCTCTATGCAATGGGAGATGGTAACCATTCACTTGCAACTGCAAAAGCAACCTGGGAAGAGATAAAAAGCAACTATTCAGGAACAGATTTAATGAAACATCCTGCGCGATGGGCCCTTGTTGAGTTGGAGAATATACATGATAAAGGTATAACATTCGAACCAATTCATCGTGTACTGTTTAATATGAACAAAGACAGCTTTTTCAGAGAAATTGAAAAATCAGTTTCTTTTAGTTTTGAAAACTGCAATTCTGTTGATATAATCATGGATATAATAAAAAGCCAAAGTGGAAATGAACATAAAATTGGCTATTGTGACTCTGAGACAATGGGTATAATCAAAATAAAAAATCCTTCTTCAATAATACCGGCAGGTACCATTCAGAAAATTATTGATTCCTATATAAAAAATGAAGAAAATACAGTAGTTGATTATATACACGGTGAGGATGTTACTGAAAAACTGGGTACCCGGAAAAATAACTGCGGTATTTTCCTGCCTGCAGTAGATAAAAATGATTTTTTCAGAACAGTAGTTCAGGATTCAGCTTTCCCAAGAAAAACATTTTCTATGGGTGAAGCCCATGAAAAGCGTTTCTACGTTGAATCCAGACGTATAAGATAGAGAGGTTGCATGTAACGTCTCTACGACAACATGGAAATATCAATAGAACATGCGCCTTCTCTTACCATTTTATAAGGTTTTTTTGATATATCAATTATTGTTGAAGGCAATCCACTGTTAAGGTCCCCTTCATTTACAAACAAATCAACCTTTGATCCGAATTCTTTTTCTATATCATCACTTTTACTAAGATTTTTATAACCGCTTCTATTTACACTGGTAGAATATAGAGGTTTATTAAGTTCTGAAAGGATATTTTGTAATCGATTATCATCCGGGACCCTTATAGCTTTTGAATAACCATCAAGCCCCGGTACTATCAGAGTGAGAGGAGCAGGCCATAAATTCAAAAAGTAGCTGCCAATTTCTATTTTGGTAAAACGGTACACCCATTCCTTTTTGATAAGAAGTAAAAAAGGTTTTTCCTCTGCCCTACCCTTTAACGTCCTTATTTTATTTTCGGAATCCGGCGCTACGCCCACAATCCCATAGATAGTATCACATGGCATTATTACTATGCCACTATTATTTAAAATCTTTAGAATATCAGGTACTGAATCGTTTTTTCCGGTGATTAGCATTAGAATTGTCCTTTAAAATGGTCATTAGCAAAAAAGATAAAACACCTATGATAGTTGAGAATAAACGGATATGACTTTTATCATTTATTCTCTTATTAAAATTCTTATAGTAACTTCCTACCGTGTAGCTAATGGTATTTTTCTTATATCCATCTAAAATTATTTCACCCTCACCTTCTTTAAAGAAACCAAGCTTACGCGCTTTCAATGCTATTAGCCCTTCATCAGTTCTTAGCCTGTCAAACTTTAAATCCAGTTGATTACCAATTTCTTCAAGTTCTATTGTATTTGATACAAGCTTATCTTTATAGATCTTTAACAAGGAAGTTTGAATTATACCAGCGGATCCCCATATCAGGGATAACAGTGAATATATGATAAATGTGATATATAAGCTTAAAAGCAATCTATAACCAGGTTTCATAGTTATTTAACGGTAATTTTGTAAATTTTCTTAAGCCTGGAATCTATAAGCTTTTACAAAAATTCATTGTTATTTTACTTTATTTCTGTTAAATTAAGAAAGTAGTATTGATTTTTCAATCAATACTTTAGTAAACATTGCCGATAAATTTTAGTGTGTGAACTATTAATCAGGAGTTTATGATGGCTGCGAACAAAGATAATCTCAAAAATCTGGATGATACAGAGGATATAAGTAGACTGGATGATGAGAGAGAACTCGAAAAATATGGTGTTTGGGTAAAAACAGGGCCTGAAGAAATAGATGATATTGATGAAAACATTGATTTCGATCTAAGCGATCTGGAAGAAGAAGCAGTTATTACCGATGAAGAAGAAGAGATGCTTGGTGATCTTGAAAAGGAATTAGCCCTGAATAATAATGAAACAGATAATAATGTAGTAAATTTAACAAATACTGTCGATGATATCGATGATGATCTTGATCTTGAAGAGATTGAACTGGATGAGTTTGCAGATATTGAAAGCAGCACTGATGTAAACTCTGAAGATATACCGGCAGAAGATTCTTTTGATCTTGATATAGACTTTGAAGATGATCTTACTCTCCTTGAAGAAGAACCTGCAATTGAGGTTTCAGATTATACTGATACACCGGTTAACAGTACAGAAGATATTGCTGATATGGATCTGAAAGATTTAGAGCTGGAAGATCTCGATATTGAGGACCTTGAACTTGATGAAGATTTAAGTTTAGAGCCTGAAGAATCCATTTCTCCGATAGATGAAGATATTGATATGGATATGGACGTTCTTCTTGATATTGAGGATATGGATAATTTAGATGATTTAGATGTAGATCTTCTCCTTGAAGAAGATTCCGATACACTCTTATCTGATATTCCAGACTCAAGTATTGAACTGTCTGAATTTGATCAGGATCTTGATGGACTGGAAGAGATTGGAGAATTGGAACTTGATGAAGAGGAACTTCCTGTTTCAATAACTGAATCAGAAGAAGATTTTGATGAAACTGAAAAAATAATTGAAGATTTGACTGAAATGGATGATTTGGAAGAACCTGATGCTGAACCAATTTTATACCCTGATAATGCAAAATCTGTAGAAACGGGTAACATCGCATCTGAAATACTTAAAAAGATTGAACAGGAACTTCTTTCTATCAAAAATGAACTGAGAGATGTAAAAAAAGAATTATCAACTCTACGTCCCGATGGTTCCAAAGAACCAATTGATAAAGAAAACATTTTACTTGACGACGAACCTGGTTTTTTTGAAGATGACGAAGATGAAACCATTGCACTTACTGGTGATGAATTGGATAATATTTTAAACACAGCAGACATTATCGAAGAAACAGGTTCAGAGTCTGAATCTCCTGAAGTGTTAATACCTGTAGATAGTGAAGAAGAAGTTGAAATAGATAATATACTTGTTGATAATGAAGATATAATAACAATTGAAGAAGACGACCCCATTAAAGATTTGGAAATAGAAAACAGTGATGAAGAAATAATTTCAGATACAACTGAAGACCTGGATTTTGAATCTGTAGAAGAAACAGCAGATGATGATATTATTGAACTTGATATCTTTAATGAGACAGAACCAAATAATGAATCCACTTTAGAAGATGAAATTAATCTGGATTTGACCGAAGATATTATTGAAGAAGAAATAGTTCTTGATGATCTTGATAATGAAAATATAATTTCAGATTTGGAAGAACCAGTTGATTTGGAAGAACCTGTTTCTCTGGAAGAACCAATTGATTTAGAGGAACCAATCGATCTGGAAGAACCAATTGAACTGGTAGAACCTGTTGAACTGGTAGAACCTGTTGCTCTTGATGAAGATATAGATTTTAATATAGATAATGTTGAAGAGATAAATGAAACAGTTCCGGAAATTGAGACACTGGAAGAGGAAATCTATCCGATAGAAGCCTCAGAACCGGACGGTATATCTGTTATTGATATGGAACTTCCGGAAATGCAGGAGGAAGGTCTTAGTGAACTATCACCTCAGTTAAAAACAGAGATCAAATCAGTGCTTTCATATATGGATCAATTACTTGAATCATTACCTGAAGAAAAAATTGATGAATTCGCGAATTCGGAACATTATGAAGTATACAAAAAGCTTTTTGAGGAATTAGGTCTGAATTGATATGGGTCTTCTAAGCAGAATTTCCAGCTTACAAAATAATTCAGATCCAATAGTAAGAAAAAAAAAAAGTCTGATAGAAGTTTTTTTTTCTGATGCGAAAAAACTGTGTACCGGTTTTGAATATTCAGAACAACTTTTTAAACTACTGTGCAGAGATTTATATATAGAAAAAGGAGCACTTCTTATCCCGGATAGTGAAGGTAGTAGATTTCTCCCTGTTTCCTTTTTAAACATTGACATGACAACTACACGCCATTTACGAATAGAAAGGACCATTCTTGAAACTCAATTTAATCATTACAATGAAATAATATCTGATAGTGACAACAGAATAAAACTATTTAAGCAATACTTTTCAATACGTGAATTTTCTGCTTTAAACTCTCTTATGCTTGTACCATTTTATATAAAAGGTACTTTAAGCGCCTTCCTTTTTATAATCAATCCCAAAAAAGAGATTGTTGAAATAGCCGGCGAAATATCATTAAAATCAGAAAAACTTATATATAAACTGCTTAATTCAAGAAAACCATTTTCCACAATATCAATGCCAGTAAGAAATGATTTAGATACAAGCCCTGTTATTATACTTCAGGATTTTATTGACAATAATATTGCAGAATATATTACCATTCTCATTATTACTATGAATATAAAACATTTAAAAAACTCTTTAATTAAACTACTACCTAATGCCGATTCTTTCGAAATATCCAATAACATTCTGAGTTCCATAAATCGTCTTATCAGCAATTCCGGTAAAATTATTAGACTTCATCCGGATCAATATTTAATGTTCTATAAAATAAAAACAGGTACTACCCCAGATCTCGTTTTACACCAAATAAATACTTCAATTACCTCTTTTTTTAATTTGTCTGTTAGTTTACCGGAAATTGAAGTAGATATAAAAACTTACCAGGCCTTAGGTAACAATTCAGCTTCAACTATACTGGAAGGTATTGTCTAGAATTTATGTTCACCACACAAATTGCCAGATCAGGTGAGTTAACACTTTTAATAAATGGCAAATCTGTACATTCATTATATAATCCTTCAAAAGAAGCAGATTCATTTTTAATAAAACAATCTTTTAAAAATATACCGCAAATTTTTATTCTTATTGGCCCTGGACTGGGATATTTAAAAAAATCAGTGCAAAAATTATACCCCAATTCATATATATTATCACTTCATCTTGACAAATGGATATTTGAACATACCATTAAAATTGGAGATAATTGGTTCTATAACGATAAAACTAATTTGAGAAGGAAGTTATCACTTGTTATTTCTGATTTCCTTTTGTCAAATACTACTGTAATTAAATGGCTTCCCTGCACGAATAATTTTCCTGAACGTACAAAAGATATAGAAAATATAATACAGCAATTTTTTCAGGAAAGAAAAGGTACAATATTTACTACAAAATACTTTGGCCGTAAATGGCTGCGTAATACTTACTATAATTTTTTAGAAATAGATAAAATAGTAAAGTTTAACAATATTGATTTACCAATTTTGGTAGCTGCATCAGGCCCAAGTTTAAAAGATTCAATTAATATTATTAAGGACTATAGAGAAAGTTTTATCCTTGCAGCACTCTCTTCCTCCCTTTCAGCTCTAAATAATGCGAATATAAAACCTGATTTTATCTTTCATACTGATCCCGGATTTTGGGCGAAGGAACATCTTAAACATATTCCAGAAACAAATATACCTGTTATAATGCCGCTTACAGCTTCATTTCTATCAAATATAAAAAACCCTGTGATTTATTTCAATCAGGGTTCATTTATAGAAGAATTACTTCTAAAAAATACATTTCTTCAAGTTCCTTCCCATGGAACTGTTGCGGGCACTGCTTATCAATTTTTAAGAAAGATTACTGATAATCCAATAATATTTATGGGATTAGATTTTTGTTTTAATGACATTATGGAACATGTTACACCTCACAGTTTCGATATTATCTATAATATTAGGCAAAACCGTTTAGATGGATATTTAAATATTCTTTACAAAAAACGACAAGCCCATATAAAAAATCCTCTATCAACATACTCCGGCTGGTTTAACAATAAAACCCAATTAACAAATGCCTATCGATATAACCCAACAAATATCAGCACTAATGGACTTGTTACAATTAATTTTAAACAGATAATTTCATTTTTTTATAAATCCAGTCAAACAAAAAACACCGTTCTATTTACTGAGGAAACCAATTCCTATTTCAATAAAAGTAATTTAACAGAAACTCTTCAACACATAATTTCACTATTAGAGAAATTTAAATTAGAAATACCTTCCATGACTTCTGAAAAAATATTTAATTTTTTTGTAAATCCAAATCACTTATCTGAAGTGTTTCAGTACACAGCTTATTCAGATATTTTAATCCTAAGCCATTACTACAGAGATGATCTCAACAAATCACAGAAACTTCTTAATAAAATATACAGTGAAGCTAACGAATTTATTCTTGGTCTTTTAGAAAGGTCGAATTATGAGTAATAATTTATTTTATAATAAAAACATGCTGTCTCTTTCATCAAGAAACAACCAACTTGCGATTAAACTTGGTAATATTGAGGAATCAAAAATAGTATCATTCCGAAAAAGCAAAAAAGGCCCAATTATTCCAGTACTTAAATTTGGCACACAGGAAAGGCCTTTACACTCAACTATAGATCCGGAACGAGAAGGACTACGTTATTATTCAAACTCAAAAGTCAGTGGATATTTAGTTTTTCTGGGGTTAGGAGCTGCTTACCATATAATACCATTTTTAGATCAGTCTGATATTTCTGAAATTCTTGTAATTGACAAAGACATTGCTCTTTTTAAGTCAATTTTAACTAATTTAGATCTTAGTCAGTTTATACTTAACAAAAAAGTAAAATTCCTTATAGATCCTGATTATATTACAGTAAAAGAATACCTGCTTTCCAATTATCTTCCTGCTGTATCAGGTAATCTTCATATATTAAACCTAAGATCCAGATTCTCTATTGAAGAAGCTTATTTTACAACTATTTTGACTTCTATTGAAGATTTACTGGAATCTCTTTCTGCTGATTTTTCAGTTCAATCCCATTTTGGGAAACGATGGTTTATAAATACACTCTATAATCTTAAAAAAGCACAATCAGTAAAAAATGTTATACCACCTATTAAGAAAGCAATAATAACAGGTGCCGGTCCATCTTTGGAATTTCAATTACCATCACTAAAAAAGCACAGGGAAACCTGTTTTCTAATTGCAACAGATACTTCTTTACCATTTCTTATAAAAAACAATATTAAGCCCGATCTTGTGATCTCTATTGATTGCCAGCATATAACATTCCATCATTTTTTTGCAGGATTTCCAACAGATATACCTCTTGTCCTTGATTTGGCATCACCTGCCTGGCTAACACGTCAATCTGATAATATTGTTTTTTTTACAAGCGGACACCCGTTTTCCCAGTTTGTTAATAAAAACTGGAGGAGTTTTCCACATATTGATACATCAGGAGGTAATGTTAGTCATGCAGCTATTTCACTTGCAGATAAATTAGGAGCAAAAGAGATACTTCTATACGGTGTTGACTTTTCTTATCCTCATGGAAAGAGTTATGCAAGAGGAACATATCTTTATCCATATTTCATGTCTACTTCCAATCGTTTTACTACTTCAGAGAGCAGCTTTGTTTCGTTTATATTTTATAATAAAAAAACATTAACTAATCATACAGAATATGGAATCAGCTATACTACTACACCTATGATAAGCTATAAAGAAAGACTGGAAACAGCATCGATAAACCTTAATGCAGCAATTATTCAGAAGGGGAAAACAGGTGTTCCCATTCAATTACCAAAAAGAAAAATTAATCCTATAAAAAGAAGCAATATAACCCCATTTTTCTCTGCAGGATCATATTCCAAAAACTGGACAGATTTTCTTATAGAATATAGTAAAAATCTTAAAATGCTTCCGGACCCGGAAATATCTCTATCTGAATACTATTCAAAACTGGATTCTTCACAAAAAGACCTATGCACAACACTTTTTCCAACAGCAGCTGCATTACGAAGATCAGTTAAAACCAAAGTCAACGGTTCGATGATTTTGAAAAATACCATTGACTGGACAATTAAACTAATAGATGACTATATCTCCTAGTGGTTTTTTAGAAACTTATTCCGGCATAACCTACAAATGATTCAGATGGAGATATATCATAACTTGTATAATAATCCTCAAGGTTCCCTGAAGAAACACCTGAAAGTCGGGCAAATTGCATTGCTGCTGCTGCACCTCCCGGAGAACATGCTGATTGATTCGAAGAAGCAAGCTTAAGAACACCCTTACAATCAAGCATAAGCATTTTCTCTATGATATCTTTATCATTTTTATTTTTAACCCATCTAACCGCATCGGGGCCGGAACCAGCAGGCGAAAACATAAAATTACGACCATAATGGGTTAAATCTGTTGAACCTATTACTATAGTTTCTTTCTGCAGATCTGAAACTATTCTATGGATTACAGAGCCAAGTTTTATTGATTCAGGACCTGAACCGATCCTTAACCATACTATTTTTGAATCCGGAAAAAAGTATTTCACAATAGGCATTTGTACTTCAACTGTATTATCAGAACTCATATCTTCTTTCATGGTGAAAATGGATCCAAGCCTCTTTATAACATCTTTGTCTACGGGAAGATTGCCCAATGGTGTTTCTATACTATCTTCAGATGAATAATAAAGAGAAGAACCAGAAGACAAATGCCCACCAATAACAATAACTGTATCAGGATTTGAATCAAGATCACTAATTACTCTTACTGCAAGATTTCCAGAATAGGACCATCCTGCATGGGGTACTATTGCTGCTTTTTTATCTCTCTTCTTTATTCTGCTTTGACTAATAATATTCCTAATAAATTCATTAACCTCCAGCTCATTATCCGGATACCAACCTGAAGGAAGATACATCTTTCTTAATCTATTCCCGCTCATTATATTAATAGTATTATAATTTCATTAATTAGAAAAGAAAAAAAGGTTTTAAATTTCTGTTTTATTGCGTATAATGCATTTATGTATAAACATATGATATCCGTTTTAATTATAATTGCATCAATAATTTTATTAGCCTTGATATCTATTCTTCTTATTTTTGAAGCAATTGAGATCAGGCAGCTTAAAGCGGAATCCTTACTGTCTTTTACAAATCTTGAAAATAGTCTCAAAACTGATGGAATTTCTCAATTTAGATCACAAATACAGAATTACTACTCATCGTTACCAACTTTAAATGCTTTTCGTATAAAAAACGATCAAAATTCAACCATTTATCTTTACTCCGACTCAAAAGTGGATTTACAGATAATTGAACATAATTTCTTTACTCAGTACAGTTCTATTTTCGATGAAATCTATACATCTGTAATAAATGTTGACAATTCAAAATATAAAATTGAAGCTGCTTTTACTGTATATACTAAATACCATCTTTTTATCCTATTGAAGAAATTATCCTTAATTTTCTTTATTTACCTGTTATTAACAATCTTCATGCTTTTCTACGTATATTCAGATAAACCAAAATCAAATGCAAATTTTTCAAAATCTGATCATCATACCCCACATCAAATAGTTACTGATGAATTAAAAAAATCTGCTTCTTTTGATCAGGATCTATCACTTACGCTTATTGGATCTCAAGCTAATCATATTTCAAATAACGCTTCAGAATTCAGGAAGATCCTCAATTCCCATTTTCCTTTCCATGACCTTATTTTTAGATACAGCAATAATATCTTTGGTATCCTGCTTCCAAATACAGATCTGGAACAAGGAATCCACCAAATAGAAATATTTGATCAGAAATTTGTAAGTAATAGTGAAAATTTTCTTAAATTTCCAATAATGTTCGGAATCAGCTCAAGAAACGGAAGATTAATAAGCGGAAATACTATCCTGAAAGAGGCAGATACTGCCCTGAAAAAAGCAATGAGAGATAAAAACTTTCCAATAATTGGATTCAGGCCGAATCCTGCCCATTATCGTGAATATCTATCGAAATTAAAGTCTAAGTCTTAATATTTGTTTAAAACTATTCACCATAGGGAATATCAATCTGCTGCCCATCTCTTGTAAGAAACGTATCAGGAAAAATAGATTTTGCTTCTTCCAGTAGTCCTGAAAGATCATACTTTGTATACCTGGGGCTGTAATGAATTAATCCCATTCTTTTTATTCCACCTGCATCAGCTGTTAGTTTAGCCGCTTGTGATGATGTCATGTGTTTTTTATCCTTTGCACTATCTTCAAGGTCAAATTTGAACATCCCTTCACAAATTAAAAGATCTGAATCTCTGACATAATCTGAAATTTCCGGGAAATACTGTGTATCAGTAACAAAACTCACTTTTCTACCAGGTCTGGGAAGACCTATCACGTCAGATGTATGGACAATATTTCCATTATCAAGCATAACATCTTTACCATTTTGCAACTCTGACCAAAGAGGCCCCATAGGTACATTACTCTTTATTGCCTTATCCGGAAAAAATACTCCCGGCCGTTCCTCCTCAATAAGAGAGTATCCCATACAAGGCTTTGTATGACGAAGAGGGAACGCATTAACTGAAAATCCATCCCCTTTATAAACAATACCAGGTTTTGTAACCTCTTTTACGATAATTTCATAATTAATATACATATCAAGTACTTTTCTATTCATCTCAACATATTCTTTAATTTTTGGCGGACCTATAATATAGAGTGGCTCTTGTCTTTCAACCTGGCTTGAAAGCATCAGAATTCCAGGAAGCCCGGTTACATGATCTGCATGAGTATGGCTAATAAAAATTACCGAGATTTTCTTCCATTTCAAATTTAGTTTTCGCAAAGATACTTGTGTACCCTCTCCACTATCAAAAAGGAAAAGCTCCCCTTCTCTCCGCAAAAGAACGGAAGTAAGAAAACGACCGGGGAGAGGCATCATACCCCCGGTTCCAAGAACAAATAATTCAAGATTCATAATTTTAACCTCTAAGAACGTACAGCTGTCTTGACCTCAACAGTATTTGGTTTATTAATTTTAAAAAATATTTTACCTTTCCTGAGGCTGGTATTTATTCTGCTGCCATAAGGACATTCACCTTGAAGTATTTGCAATGATAAAGGATCTTCAATCTCTTTTTGTATTGCCCTTCTTAATGGTCTTGCTCCAAACTTTACATCAAAACCGGAATCAATTAGAAATTCCTTAACTGTTTTTTTAATTTCAATCACAATATTCATCTGAAGCAATCTCATTTTAACTTCATCAAGTAATACTTCCAGTATTTCCCTTAAGTTTTCTCTTGATAAACTCTCAAAAACTATTATCTCATCAACTCTATTAATAAATTCAGGTCTAAAAAGTCTTTTAAGTTCATTCATGGCTGAAGCCTTTATCTCAGTATAATTAAGAACTCCTTCATGTGTCTTGAAACCAAGAGCACTCTCCCTGGTAATCTCTCTTGCAC
The DNA here is from genome assembly GCA_030643345.1 of Spirochaetaceae bacterium. Taxonomy (GTDB): domain Bacteria; phylum Spirochaetota; class Spirochaetia; order B11-G9; family B11-G9; genus JAJRQE01. Next base: position 7,006 of record DAOWMA010000002.1, on the reverse strand, counting down.
CTGCATTTGATGTCATAATTAGAACAGTGTTCCGGAATGACACCTTATGCCCCAAATTGTCCTGAAGTTCCCCTTCTTCCAATACCTGTAGAAGAAGATTAAAAACATCAGGATGTGCTTTTTCTATTTCATCCAATAAAACAACACTATAAGGTCTTCTTCGTATCTTTTCAGTCAGCAGACCGCCTTCTTCATATCCTATATAACCAGGAGGTGCTCCTACCAATCGACTTATATTATGTTTTTCCATGAAATCTGACATATCAATTCTAATTAAAGCATCATTATCTCCAAATAGAAATTGTGCAAGAGTTTTAGCAAGCAGAGTTTTTCCTACTCCTGTAGGCCCAAGAAAAATAAATGATCCCATAGGTCTGTCAGGAGATGACAATCCAGTCCTGGCTCTTCTTATACTTGATGCTATAGCAGTTATCGCTTCATTCTGTCCAATTACTGTTTTATGCAATTCCGCTTCTGTTTCAAGCAGCCTTTCCGATTCCGTTTGCGCTATTCGCGCCAGAGGAATACCAGTCATTTCTGAAATTACATTCTCTATATCTATTTCGTTAACTATTACTCTTTTCTTTTCTCTTATGTTATGCCAGCTTTTATTAAATATATCTATTTTTAATTTAAGGTCACGCACCTTATCACGTACTGCTGCTGCTTTTTCATAATCCTGATTACTGACCAGGTTCTTTTTTTGTCTTGTTAATTCATCAATTTCCTGTTCCAGATTTTTTAAACCCTCCGGTCTTACAGCATTTTCAATCCGCTTAACAGAACCTGCCTCATCTATAAGATCAATAGCTTTATCCGGTAAAAAACGATCAGTTATATATCGATTTGATACTACTGCTGCAATTCGAATGGCTTCTTTGGTATACGTTACATAATGATGCTCCTCATATTTCGTTATTATACCCTCAAGTATCTCAACTGTTTCTTCAATTCCTGGTTCATCTATAAAAACAGGCTGAAATCTTCTTTCAAGAGCTGCATCCTTCTCAATATACTTTCTATACTCTCTTAAAGTTGTAGCCCCAATACACTGAAGTTCTCCTCTGGAGAGAGCCGGTTTCAACATATTTGAAGCATCAATGGATCCCTCTGCACCACCGGCTCCTATTATCATGTGCAGTTCATCAATAAACAGAATAATATTACCTACTGAATGAACTTCCTTCATAACTCTCTTCAGACGCTCTTCAAACTCTCCCCTATATTTTGTACCCGCAATTAAAGAAGCAATATCAAGAGTAAGCACCCTTTTACCAGTCAGGATATCAGGACCTTCACCAGAAACAATTATTTGAGCAAGACCTTCAACTATGGCGGTTTTACCTACTCCAGGCTCACCAATAAGTACAGGGTTATTTTTTGTACGTCTTGCAAGTATTTGTATAACTCTCTTAATCTCTTTTTTCCGTCCAATTACAGGATCAAGTTTATTAAGACGTGCATATTCTGTCAGGTCCCGTGAAAACTCATCGATAGTAGGTGTTCCCTTTGTGTTGATATTGGATTGTTTATGCTTTACCGACTGTACAGGAATATTATGTTTTCTCATTGGCGGTTCATTTTTTCGCAGTTTTAAAATTGTATTTCTTATTTCTTCCTGCCCCACAGAATTTTTAAACAGAAAGCGCTGAACAATACTGCCAGTCTCCATTACTGATGCCAATAACAGATGTTCTGTACCAATATATTGAAAACCCATTTTCCTTGCTTCTTCTGCTGAACCTTCAAGTATATTTTTACCCCTGTGAGATGGAGGTACATCTCCTAAAATATACCCTGAATGTTTCTTGGGAATATTCTTTTCTATTTCAACCTGGAGTGCTACCGGATCCACATTCAATGATCGCAGGACTCTGAAGCCAAGTCCCTCTCCGTCTTTCAGCAATGCCAGAATAATATGTTCCGGCAGTAATTGGTCAGAATGGAAACGCTTTGCCTCTTCCTGAGCATATATAGTTAATATTCGTTGTGCACGTTGTGTAAGACCCTTAAACATCGGTACCTCCAATTTTATTTATCAAGACCTAATGAATTTCTAATCATTTCAGCACGTTTAGAATCAATTATTAGATTATCACTATCACTACTTCCAATTAAATACTGAATATGAGCTTTTTGAGACAAAAGTAATAAAGAGTTTACTGTACCTATATCCAGCTTCGACCAACCAAGCACTATACCCAGTCTAATATCAGTTAAAGCACTGACAGCTTCTGCTGAGCTTAACAATCTGCAATGTTTAATAAGACCAATTGAGCGGTAATGCCTGTCTTCAAGCTCAATCTTTTTTCTATGAACAAGTTCAGCTCTGGCCTGCCTCTCATAATCTACTAATTTTATACAAGTTTTTGCAAGTTTATCTATATACTCTTCTTCCTTATTTCCAATAGCTAATCCATTTGAAATTTGATAGATATCACCTAATGACCCATCATCATTACCCAAATAACCTTTAACTGTAAATTCTCTTTCAAGAGAAGATTTTATAGCGCGGTCAAACAGGGACAAATTGACCAGTGCAGGTAAATGCAGCATAACAGACACTTTTAAACCTGTTCCTGAATTCCTTATATTCTCATTTAAATAACCGAATTCAAGTGAAACAGCAAAATCAAGCAATTTCTCAAGCCTTGATTCCAGCATATTTACTGTGCTGTATGCATCCACCAAATCCAAACCACTTCGATATTCAGCAATCAGTAGATGGTCATGCTCATTTATCATACATGCTGTTTTCTGATCTTTACTTAAAATAAAAGTTTTATTTTTGGTAATAGTAAAATTTTGTGAAATTAGATTTCTTTCAGCCAGCATTCTTCTTTCTATGCTGTTTAGACTGTCAACAGAAAATATATCCATCCCGCCGTCTGTCATTTCAAATGCTTCTACAATAATATTTTTTACCCGTTCTTCATCTTTTAATTCCATTTTATTCGGGAAAAGAAACCCTGTTAAATTTCTTGATAGCCTGACTCTGGTAGAAATTACAACATCTTCCTCTTTACCTTCATCTCTGAACCATCCAGGTATCTCTTTTAATAATAAAGTACTATTCATCATCAAATCCAAATCCAGCATCAATATTTGTAAGTTTATCTCTTATTATGACTGCATTTTCATATTCCTCGTTTATTACAGCTTCTTCTAATTCTTTTTTAAGATTTTCTTTATCAATAAGAATTGTTTTATATGCTTTTAATCTGACAGGGAGCTTCCCTGTGTGAAATATATACGATCCATTCATGGAAATATTAGCAGCAATACTGCTTCTAAAGGAAGCATAACAATTTGGGCAACCAACCTGTCCATCTTTTTCCATTTCAGAAACCTTAGTACCGCATGTACTGCATTTCTCAGATTCATTTATTGATTTTTCAGGTAATGCACTATTCCTAATAAATCCTGTAAGCAGTTTAGAAAAGGAAAAATCAAAAGAATTACCACCCTTTGAAATACCATTCCTTGATGCACAGTCTCTGCATAGATGCATTTCGTATACATCTTCACCTATAATCTGCTGTATATGAAAAACTGCTGTTTTTTTCTTACAAATTTCACAAATCATTATTGTATCCCTATATTAATAATAACAAAAAACCAACCTATATGCAGGTAGAATTTTATTAATATACAAATTTTATTTAAAAATAACAATCTTAACACCAAAAAAGATTTATTTAGTCCCAAAATCAATGTTTTCGTAAAATATCCATTGGTTTTAACCTGCCGGCCTTTATTGCAGGAAAATAAGCTGCTGCAGTCGAAAGAAGGATTGTTAATGAAGATATTATCAGGATTTCAGAAATATTGAGTCTTATTGGAATTTTTTCCAGATAATATGCAGTATCAATCAATACTATTCCCCGGTCAGCAAGAGTAAAAATTGGTGATATAATAATCTGCAAAACAATATAAACATTATTAATAATTAACTCTGCAATTGTAATAATTCCATTAATATTTACCGCAATCATTAAACCGGTTAATAAACCGGTAAAGGTTCCCGCCAAACCTATAATAAATCCAATATATACAAAAGCTCTTGTAATCAAAAACGAAGATACTCCTGTACTCTTCAACATGGCAATCTCAGCTTCCTTTTCCATTACAAGCATAACCACTGCCGAAGAGATGTTTATAGCTGCTACCAATACAATAACTATCATAATAAAAAGCAGAATCGTTTTTGTGGTATTAAAACTATCTATCATACTTCGTTCAAGATCATACCAGTTTGAAACAAGGAAACCTGAAGCAAGTTGATTTCTAATATTAGATGTCTGTTTTTCAATATTATTAAATGGATCGTCCAGCTTTACAGCAATAAACGAACTGCCTTTCCCCTTAAACAGGGTTTTACCTTTTTCGATATTGATATATATACTCAGGGCATCCAGCTCATAGTAACCAGTAGAGAATATACCTCTTACTGTCAAATATGATGGTTTTAATACAGGACGACGTCCGGGGACCTTCCTGGCAGTTAAAATCTTTATTCTATCTCCAGGTACAACTTCTAAAATTCGCGCAACTTCAGAACTCAGCAGTGCAGAATCCCTTGTATCCAGTATAAATTCACCGGATTCAATGGTAATATACTCTTTAGCTGAAATATCAATATCCATATAATTTTCAGGTAATGCTTTGAAACTTATACCTGTTCTTCCTTCTTTCGAGTATGCAAGACCAAGACCTGTTATTACAGGGAAGACAGCTTTTACACCTGACAAATTTGCAATTCCATTTATTGTATCTTCTTCAACTTCAGGATCAATTTGATTATAGTTCCTTACTTGCAGATGGTATGAACCAATTTCCATGTAACGATGGGTAATGCCCTCTATCATCCCGCTGGAGATCTCAAGAACAACAATAAGAGGAATAAGTGATAAACCTATTCCCAGAACGGCCCCTAAAAGATTTTTATTATTTACTAATTGGTTTCTTCCAGCAAAAAACTTTATAGCAAGAAAAAAAGCACGGCTATTTATCATAACTCAGCCAGTTTTCCATTTTCCAGTTTAAGTTGTATGTCACCTTTTTCAGCAAGAGTTCTATCATGTGTAACCAGCAATAATGTTTTTCCATGATTTTTTACAAGCTCAAATAATAACTCTTCTACCTTCCTTGAATTACTATCATCAAGATTCCCTGTCGGCTCATCTGCAAGTATAATTCCGGGATCATTTATAAGTGATCTTACAACAGCAACTCTCTGCCTTTCTCCACCGGAGAGCTGTGAAGGCAGATGATCCAATCTCCCGCCAAGTCCTACTTCGTTTAGTAATTCTCTTGCTCTGTTCTGAGCTTCTGTTTTTTTCACTCCCGTCATATAAGCTGGCAGCATTACGTTTTCAACTGCAGTAAAATCTTTTAAAAGATAATGAAACTGAAAAATGAGACCTATACTTTTGGATCTGAATAAAGCCAGATCATTTTCACTCAGCAAGTTCACAAAATGACCATCAACAACAATCGTTCCGCTTGTTAAGCTATCCATCCCTGAAATCAGGTTCAATAAGGTGCTTTTCCCACTTCCACTGCTTCCTGTGAGTATTACTCTGGTATTAGGTTCAACAACAAGGTTTAAATCTGTAAGTATCTGGAGGTGTTCAACTCCGTTATGATACGATTTATATAGATTTTTTATCAGGATATTATTCATACCGAAGTACCTCCGAGGGGCGATATTGAGAAACCATCTTTGACGCAGAGTAAGCTGCCCAGGTTGAAGACAACACTGCAAATAGAAATACAAACAGTATTTCAGAATATACAATTCTTACCGGTACTTCGGTAATATAGAAATTTGCAGATGAATAGATAGAAACAGCATCTATCTTATTCATTGTAAAGGGTGAAATAATAAATCCGATAAAAACAACTATCAATCCCATTATTTTTTCAACTATTCGAAAAATATAATTAATATTGCTGGTTATAAGAAGACCTGAAATTAATCCTGCAACTCCTCCTGATATCCCAATTATAAACCCCTCGATAATAAAAATTGCCCTGATTGAAGAAGAAGGTGCTCCAAGAGACATTAAAATACCTATTTCTTCTTTTCTTTCAACTACAGACCTTTCCAGAGAATGTTTAATATTTACACCAACAACTATGAATATCAATCCAATTATCAGCATCATTGCAGTTTTCTCTGTTTTAAGGGCACCGAAAAAAGATGAATTAAACTCTCTCCAGCTAATCACCTCATAGTTTTCTCCAAGCTTTTCTTTAATAGAAGCAGCTATCGATCTGTCCCTGTATTGATCAACAAGCTTAATACCGTAAATTAATTTTTCCTTACCGGATGAAAGCATATCAGAATTGGAAATTAGGGTAAAAGCCATAGATCTATCAAAATTATAATATCCGCTTTTAAATATTCCTGTAACATTTAAGACTCTTTCATTTGGAGTAAGGGTCCTGAAGCTAGACCCCTCCATTGAAACCAGAGAGATAATGCCATCTACACCAACTCCAAGACGTGCCGCCAGTTGCTGTCCCAAAAGAATAGAATTCCCCCCCCGAATTTCAAGTTCTCCATCTATAATATTTAGTTGATCTGCCATTACAGGATCATAATTTCTAATATTCCCGGGAACAGCTCTTACATTAACAGCTTCATAGTCAGAAAATTCTCCCTTAACAAGAGTTTGTATATCAAGAAATGGAAGTACAGACTTAACACCTTTAATTGTAACAATAGTATCCATTGTTTTTTCATTAATTTTCATTTCATCACTTAAAACACGAATGTGAAAAGAATTTATATTAATAATATCTTCAATAAAACCAAGCTGGAAACCATTCATAACTCCAAGAACTGATACAAGTGCCATAACACCAATCAAAATACCGGCTACTGCCAGCACTGAAGGTCCCAGCATACGATTTTTACTTCTTATTCTCAAATATCTAAAAGCAGTAAACATTATCCAATTCAGATGTTTCATCGGATACGTTCTTCCCTTATTTTTTC
>DAOWMA010000141.1 GCA_030643345.1 Spirochaetaceae bacterium | reverse complement strand
TTAATGTTGCCCCTAAAGACATCTATACCGTTGCAATAATGCCCTGTACAGCAAAAAAGTATGAAATAACAAGAGATGATAATATGTGGGCCTCCGGGGAACAGGATATGGACCTTGTACTGACAACCAGAGAGTTTGCAAGGCTTATTAAATCTTCCGGAATAGATTTTGACAGTCTGGAAGATGAAAAAGCCGACAGCCCAATTGGAGACTATTCAGGTGCCGGTACTATCTTTGGTGTAACCGGTGGAGTTATGGAGGCAGCCGTAAGAACTGCATATAAACTTGTAACTGATAAAGAGCTTGAAGATGTTAATGTTTATGATGTCAGAGGTATGGATGGAGTAAAAAAAGGTTCTGTAGATTTTGATGGAACAGAGATTAAGGTAGCAGTTGCCCATGGGATGGCACATGTAGAAGAGCTCATCAATGAAGTCCGTGAAGCAAAAAAGAAAGGTGAAGAACCTCCTTTTCATTTTATTGAAGTTATGGCTTGCAGAGGCGGCTGTATTGCCGGCGGTGGTCAGCCTTACGGAACAACCGATGAAATCAGAGAAAAAAGAATTGCAGGAATCTATAGTGATGATGAGAAATCTGCTGTTAGAAGGTCTCATGAAAACCCGGAGATTATTCAGGTTTACAAAGAGTTTCTTGAGAAACCCATGAGTCCTAAATCTCACGAACTTCTTCATACCACTTATCAGAAAAGACCTCAGTATGCAAAATAAACATTCCAGCAGGGGCAGGTCACGACCTGCCCCTACTGTCTTAATTATCCAACCAATTCTTTTTGTTTATACTCTGTATGCAGCAAATGATGAGATTTCTCACCAAGGGGTTTTTTAAGGAATTCTTCGTATATTTTGGTAATTTCAGGATTCAGGTGGGATTTTCTTAATTCTTTTCCTTCATCTTCTTTATAAATTGCACCTATTCTAGCCATTCTTATTGCATCCGTTGTAAACCGTGGTTGTCCACCACCGCCGATGCAGCCTCCGGGACAAGTCATTATTTCAACGAAATGATATTCAGCTTCCCCTGCTTTTATTTTTTCAAGCAGTTTTCCTGCATTTCCAAGACCATGAGCTACAGCAACTTTAAGTTCTACTCCTTCCAGAAAGGACCATTCGGGAATTGTTCCAGTTACTATTGCAGAAGCTTCCTTTACCCCTTCAAGCCCCATTATCGGCTTAACATGGAGATTTTCCATTGGTAATTCTGTATTTGTCACTATCTCCCACACTGTCCTTAATGCAGCTTCCATTACTCCACCGGTATTGGCAAAGATATCCGCAGCACCACTGGACAACCCAAGAGGAGAATCCATAGTTCCATCTTCGAGAGTTTTAAAATTAATACCTGCTTCCTTAATCACCCGGCCGAGCTCCCGGGTTGTCAGTACATAGTCAACATCCTGATAACCGCTGTCATTCATCTCCGGTCTTTCTGCTTCAGATTTCTTTGCAGTACAGGGCATTACAGAAACTACTGTAATATCTGCCGGATCAATACCCATCCTTTCAGCATAGTAGGTTTTTGCAACAGCACCAAACATCTGCTGAGGAGATTTACATGTAGAAATATTTGGAAGGAATTCGGGATAATAGTATTCAGTAAAGCTTACCCACCCGGGAGAACAGCTGCTGAACTGTGGAAGAGCAACTTTTTCTTTTTCCACAATTGCTTTCTTTAATCTGGTCAGTAGTTCAGTCCCTTCTTCAATTATTGTTAAATCGGCAGCAAAGTTAGTATCAAAGACAGCATCAAATCCCAGCTGTCTCAGGGCCGTAACCATTTTCCCGGTTACCAGAGTACCCGGTTCATAATCAAAACATTCTCCAAGAGCAGCCCTTATAGCAGGTGCTGTTTGAACAACAACATGTTTACAAGGATCTTCAAGAGCTTTCCATACACCGTCAATATGACTTTTCTCGGTAATTGCCCCTACCGGACAAACTGCGGCACATTGACCGCATTGTACGCATGCAATAGAATCCAGTCCTCTTGCAAAGGCTGGTGCAATTTCTGTTTCGTATCCTCTATACTGCGGAAACAGGGCCCCAACTCCCTGTACTTCATTGCAAACTGTTACACATCGTCTGCATTTAATGCATTTCCCGGAATCTCTAATCAGTGCAGCTGTTGTCTTATCCAGTAAAGCTGCTTCCTCCTCAACATGAAATCTCTCTTCCCTTATTCCAAGTTTATATGCAAGTTCTTTCAGTTCACAATCTTCACTTCGCTCACAAAATTGGCAATCACCTTTGTGTTCACTTAATAACAACTCAACAACCGTTTTTCTTGCGTTTCTGACTTTTCGGGAATTTGTAGAGATATTCATTCCTTCACGTACCGGAGTCGCACATGAAGCTAAAAGATTTGTAGAACCTTCTACTTCAACCAGACATACTCTGCAGGCACCAAGAGGTGTTTTCCCTTCAAGATGACATAATGTAGGAATTTCAATTTCAGCTTCTCTTGCAGCCTCCAGTATTGTTGTTCCATTTTCCACGTTGAGTTTTTTATTGTTTATAGTAATTTCAGGCATGTATTTTCTCCTTTCGACCAGGCTTAACAGCAACTGTTTTCCCATAGTCGCATCGCAGACACCTTTTGCTCTGACGCTGAGCCACATTTTCACACCATGGCAATTCCACTTCATCAAAATTGTGTTTCCGTTTCTCTACTGGTATTGCTTTTATATCCTCTCTTCCATATGTAACCGGATCAGCTTCCGGATCAAACACAGTATCAAGCTCCTTTTCCTCTCTCCAGAAAGCATGGTCCGAACCAGTCAACATCTTGTCTATACCTACTGCAGCTCTTTCTCCTCCTGCAATAGCCTTAACAACTGATGAAGGGCCCATCTCTGCATCCCCACCTGCAAATACTCCCTCTATCGAGGTCTGGCCTGAAAGAGGATCGACATTGATAAACGATTTTGAATTAAGATCAATATCTGTTTGTCCAAAAACTTTTCCTGCATCCATCCTTGTACCAATCGCAATTATTACCTGATCTGCATTAATATTAAATGATTCACTTTCCGCAGCTTCCGGTCTTCTCCTTCCTGATTTATCGAATTCGCCAAGTTTCATTGGAATACATTTAACACCACTAACAAAATTGTTTGTATCTTTAATAATTTCAACAGGCTGTGTAAGACAAAGAAGTTCAACTCCTTCATGAACTGCTTCTTCAATTTCTTCAAGATATGCCGGCATCTCGTCTCTGCTTCTTCTGTAAATAATAGTCACTCTATCTGCACCGAGTCTAAGGGAAGTTCGTGCTGCATCAATTGCTGCATTACCTCCGCCTATTACTGTTACCTGTCTGCCTGTTTTCACAGATCCGCGAATATTGTACTGCTGGAGATATGGTACAGCCTGAACTACACCATCTGCATCTTCTCCCTGCAAACCCATTTCCAGAGACTCGGAAGCTCCGACAGCAATAAAAATTGCAGTATAACCCTCAGTTTTAAGAGATTCTATTGTAAAATCTTTTCCCAATGTCTGTTCGGTTATTATATTTACCCCCATATTCTCAATCATACGGATTTCTCTGGCTATGGTTTCCCTTGGAAGTCTGTATGAGGGAATAGTCTGGACCATCATTCCTCCCGGTCGGGAACCTGCTTCAAAAACATCAGGCTTATAGCCTAATCTTGCCAGAAAATATGCGCAGGAAAGCCCTGACGGACCGGCACCGACAATGGCAATTTTCTTTTGTTCGTTTTCGAAATTTTCCATCATTCGCGGAAGCTGAACAGTAACTTCCTGATCAACCATAAAACGTTTTATCGCCCGAATGGAAACAGATTCATCTATTGATGCCCTGCGGCATTTATCTTCACAGGTGTGAAAACATACACGGGCACAAATAGCTGCAAATGGGTTTCTTTCCCTGTGAAGTTTAAGTGCCTCGGCATATCTTCCCTCTCCAACAAGTGATACAAAACCAGGGACATCAACTCCAGCCGGACAGGCACTCTGGCAGGGTGCCCTGACAAGACCCGCGCACACTCCGGCTTCACAATGCTTGTCTCTAATATGCTGTTCCCATTCCCTGCGAAAATGTCTGATAGTTGAAAGAACAGGATTAGGAGCTGTCTGCCCTAACCCGCAAAGGGAGGTTATTTTAATCTCTTCACCCAGTTCTATCAGTTTCTCTATGTCCCCTTCCTCTCCTTCACCACCTGCAATACGATCTATTATTTCAAGCATACGTTTAGTACCTACCCTGCAGGGCACACATTTACCGCATGATTCTTCCTGAACAAACTCAAGAAAATATCTTGCAACATCAACCATACAGGTACTGTCATCCATGACAATAAGACCACCTGATCCCATAATGGCACCAAGTTCATTTAATGAATCATAATCAAGGGGCACATTTAGATACTCCTTAGGAATACATCCACCGGAAGGTCCTCCTATTTGTGCTGCCTTATAGTTTTTGCCATCTTTAATTCCACCGCCAATATCAAAAATCACTTCACTTAATGGTGTGCCGATTGGTACTTCCACAAGACCGGATTTTTCTATTGCACCGGCAAGTGCAAATACCTTTGTTCCTTTACTTGCTTCGCTTCCAACAGTTGCATACCACCTTGCTCCATTAATAAAAATAGCAGGAATATTTGCATATGTTTCTACATTGTTAAGAAGTGTTGGTTTTCCCCATAATCCGCTGTGGGCAGGGAAAGGAGGCCTTGGTGTGGGTTCCCCTCTTTTTCCCTCTATTGAATGGATAAGGGCCGTCTCCTCACCGCATACAAACGCTCCTGAACCCATTTTTATATCAAGATCAAATGAAAAATCAGAACCAAGAATTTTCTCCCCTAACAGACCATACTCCCTTGCCTGGTCCAGTGCTGCTGCCAGACGGGATATTGCAAGAGGATATTCAGCCCTTACATAAACATACCCTTTATCTGCACCAACTGCATATGCAGCAATGGCCATTCCTTCTATAATACTGTGAGGATCTCCTTCAAGAACACTTCTGTCCATGAATGCTCCGGGATCACCTTCATCAGCATTACATAACACATACTTCTGCCCGGTTCCAGCTTCTTTTGTGAAATTCCATTTCATCCATGTTGGAAAGCCTGCACCCCCACGGCCTCTTAGTCCCGATTGCTTTACTTCATCAATTACATCTTCACCGGACACTTTACCTATAATTTCTGCCAGTGCTTCATACCCATTCTCTGCAATATATTCTTCTATTTTTAGAGGATTAATTTTTCCACAATTTCTCAGAACTATCTTCTTTTGCAGTTTAAAAAAATCTATATTCTCTATTTCAGCCTCTTTTTCCCCAGTACTTCTGCTCCGGAATGCAAAGTCTTCAATTACTTTACCACCAATAATATGCTCTTTGATAATTCTTGAAGCATTATCAGTACTAAGACTTTCATACACTATTCCATCCGGCTGTATCATAATTACCGGCCCCTGTGAACATGGTCCCATACATCCGGTTTCTTTTACTTCAATGTCAAGATTTGCTGCTTTAATTTCATCTTCCAAAGATTTCTTCAATTCCAGTGAGCCGGAGGCAATACACCCGGCACCACAGCAAATTAGAATTTCCTGTTTTCCAGTATCCATTTTCTTCTTTGCACTTTCTTTTAATATTGAAAGTGCTTTTACAGATGTCAGCTTTTTTGTGTCACTCATCATTTTCTCCCTGATATGATTTAAGAAGCTCCTTGATTTTTGAAGGTTTTACCCTCTGATGTACATCATCATTTATCATGACAACAGGGGCCAGCCCGCATGCACCAAAACATCGTCCGATTTCCAGAGAATAGAGTTTGTCCTCTGTAGTTTCTCCCACATTTATTCCTAAATAATTCCGAAATGCTTCAAGAACTTCTTTTCCACCGCGAACATAGCAGGCAGTCCCCAGACAAACTCGTACAATAAATTTACCCCTTGGGACCGTAGAAAAATATGAATAGAATGTAACAACACCTGTAACTTC
>DAOWMA010000173.1 GCA_030643345.1 Spirochaetaceae bacterium | reverse complement strand
TTAATGCCAGAAACGAAGCAAGGAAGGAAAAAAACTGGAAAAGAGCTGATGAGCTGAGGGATGAGCTTTTTGATCGGGGTATTGTAATCAAAGATACACCTAATGGCACTGAGTGGTCACAAAATGTGTAACCTTATTGTTATACTGTTGTTTATATGAATGTAGAGGATAATGGTTCATATACATTTCGTGATGTCTATGATGATGTTTTTCCTGTTCTTATTAAGGTGGTGTTTCACATAATTCGGGATAAAGAGATAGCGGAAGATTTGTGTCAGGAAGCCTTTCTAAGATATTTTAACAAAAAGATTCCTCTGCCGAGTATTCAGGAAAGTAGATATTGGCTGATAAGGGTAGCAAAAAATCTGGCCTTTAACTATCGTAAACATTCGTTACGGGAAGTAAATGCGGTTGATAGGATTAAACACCAGGAGCCTAAGATACAGCCTGACAGCCAGGATGATCTTGTAAAAGAGGAAATAAGGGGTGTTGTTAAAGAGGCTGTTGATTCTCTTCCCGTTAAATACAGATCTGTCCTGATTCTTAAGGAGTATGGAGAATTAAACTATAAAGAAATTGCAAAAATCTTACATATTTCTGAAAACAATGTTAAAATACGTGTTTATAGAGCGAGGGTATTGTTGGAGAAGAAGTTAAACATGGGAGATTTTCATGTGTATTGATGATCAGGATCTTTCAGCCTATATTGACAAAGAGCTTACTACATCTCAGATGTTAAGCATAAAGGAACATTTGAAAATATGTGATAACTGTAGAAAAAGGGTTCATACCCTTAAGATGCTCAGGAATAAATTGAAGACTTTCGGGGTGGAATCTGATCAGTTTGTTAAGGAAAATGTCTGGACCAGGCTGGTCCACTCTACCTCTGCTAATAAGGAACTTGATTTTTGGCATCGGAGATTCATTCTCCCTCCATCCCTTGTAGTGGGTTATTCATTTGCTTTTCTTGCTGTTATTGGAATAGGTTTATTGCTGCTAATCCCTGATAAAAACAAAACGAACTATGTTGTAAACAATTTTGAAACCCAATTTGATTCTGAAAAATTTCCAGTTGAAATACCTATAGATAATATTGAGACAATTCTGGCTTATTTTGATATTCATGATGAACCTCTGGAGGTTTCTATTCAGCTTCCTGATGCATCGTCTTTTATTATTCAGGGTGAACCGCGTTTTCTGCGAAAAGCAGATTACATTGCAGGACGATGATTTGATTAAGAGATCTATTTCACTAATTATACTCCTGCTAATTCATGGGTTTGTTTATTCAGTTGATGTTAATGATGCGCTTAGATATCTTGAAAATAATGCTTTGAATATTAAAATTATAACCAGAGTAGTGAATGAAAAGGGTGTTACTCTCTGGGACACAGAGATGAGCAGGATTACTATTAGTGGTAAATCTATTAAAGTTAAGCTTTCAGGTATAAATCTGCTTGTTATTACCGATATAACTCCCTATATTATGACTGATAGTACAATTCTACTGGTCTCACAGGGTGAGGTTTGGATAGGTTCATCTGAATTTGAAGAGATGAAACATTATAGTACGATTAAGAGTATTCCTGTTAATTCAGGGGAAAGCGTTTTGTTTTTTCCTTTGGGCATTATTAAAGCCTCAGATACAGAAATATATAATATTGAATTGGAGATACAGGTTAATCAGCATAAAAGAGTACCTGGAAATTAAAAAATAAATGACAAAACTTAAACATCCCGCAGTATTTCCAGTTGTATTCTTTATAATTCTGACAAGTATTTATCTTGTATCTTCTTTTATCACTGGAAGCAGCCCTGAAATTGACAGGCTTGATCCACCAGTTGCATTCCCGGGTGAGAATATAATAATTGAAGGCAGCCATTTTGGTAATACAACACAGGATGGATTTGTAATAATTGCAGGTACCAGGCCTACTTTATCCAGTTATCTTGAATGGACGGATACCAGAATAAAATTAAGAGTACCTGATGAAGTTGATTCAGGCAGATTATTTGTAAAAACAGGCAGGAAATTAAGTAACGGCATTCTTTTTACAAATAGAGAACACATTCCTGTTGTAGTCTCCGGTCCTGCCGGTTCGGGGCAGCCCTATCTGGAATCAATATCCCCCGAAAAAGGAATAGTAGGGGACCGTATCAGTCTTTCCGGAGTGAACCTGGGTGCTGAACGTGGTTCCAGTCAGGTCCTGTTCAGCTTTTTTTCGTCTGACGATAGAAAAAATATTGGATGTTCTGAACTGGATTTTGATTATATTGGCTGGGATGATCATAACATTTCGGTGTATGTTCCAGATGGTGCTACTTCCGGAAGTGTTAAAATAAGTACAGACAGAGGGATGAGTAATTCAATATATTTTGAAGTTACTAATCCCTATGGAACAAAACGTTTTAATCAGCAGCGTGGTTATCAGCTGCAGTATGGTGTTACTGTTTCGAATGTAATAGCAGACCCCGGGAGCAATTTGCAGATATGGGTCCCTATAATTCAATCCACCCTTTCGCAGAGAAATGTTGAATCAGTCTTTGAACCAGAGCCTATGTGGACTAACTATCGTGGACTTAACAGATATAATCTTGAAAACCTACAGCCCTGGAATGAGTATAATTTAACACAAACCTACTGGTTTGAACGATTCGCTATAGAAACTGATATCAATATATCTTCAATTTCAGGAACTTACGATAATGAGCGTAAGCTGGTCAGTTACTACACAAAAGAAGATGAAATTATTCCGGTAAATGATAAAATAATTAAAGAGGTTGTCCGGTCAATTGTAGGCAGGGAGAAGAACCCTTATTTTAAAGCTCAAAAGTTGTATGAGTATCTTCTTAGAAGACTTGATTATGTCGAATCCAGCGGTTCACAGACAGTTATGGAAAGTCTCGATAAACGAAAGGGAGATGCCTATGATTATGCTGTTCTTTTTACTGCTCTTGCCAGAAACGCCGGGGTGCCTGCCCGGCCCGTAGCTGGTTTTCTTGTATACGGTAACAAACAAACGGTTAATCACTGGTGGTCGGAATTCTATATTAATGGCCTGGGCTGGATACCTGTAGATCCTGCCATGGGAGATGATATGAGTCTTTCGGACCTTCCTGTCAGAGAGAGTAACAGCGATTATTATTTCGGAAATATTGGAAGTCAGCATATTGCGTTTTCAAGGGGAAGAATCAATATAAAGAAAATAAATCCGGATGGAATTATCAAAAGTAAAGAGAAATTTTATTCTTTTCAGGCTATTCATGAGGAATCTTCCGGAAATATAGATAATTACAGGGCAGTTTGGAGTCCAATACAGGTAGTTGACTGGTGGTAACCGGTAACTTTAATAATATTTTAGTAAAATAGTAGTGGCTTTAAGAGAATCTACCGAAGATAGTAGTGGGGTTTTTATCTTCTTGTGTTATGATTAATAAAGGTGTAGTATTAACTCCTGTATTAAGTTTGAAAAATAGTGTTTTGGGTGGTTTATGATAAATCCTTTGCAGCTTTCGTTGGTAAATTTTAGAAAAGGCGCCTATATTATTGTAGAAGGAAAACAAAAATCAGACTTTTTTTATATACTCAGACAGGGTACTGTTCGTATAAGTAAAGAAGTAAAGATTGTTGAAGAAGAAGGTGGAGACATCCTTTCACCAGGTGATTTCTTCGGTGTTGTATCAACTATGTCCTCTCATAGTCATATTGAAACTGCTCAGGCTGTTACTGATGTTGTCCTTATTTCTGTTCACAGGGACCAGTTTGGCCTTCTTATTGAGAAAAATACTCCTGTTGCTATGAAAATTATTCAGCAGTTTAGTAAGAAAATGCGTTTTCTTGATGAAGCTCTTACCAGAATTACATTAAAAAGTACTGCCAATGATAATCCTGATCATCTATTTAAGGTCGCTGAGTACTATGCAAGACAGAGTCAGTATAACCATGCATATTACGCCTATCATCAGTATATTAAGTATTGTCCGACCGGTCCGAATATACAGATTGCCAGAGAGAGAATGGGGAAAATAAAGCCCTATTCAAAGGCAGTGTTTCTGAACGGAAGCAGTGAAGAATTTACCCGTAGTTATCCTAAAAATACTATGGTTTTTTCTGAGTGCCAACCAGGACAGGAACTCTATATTATACAAAAGGGCAGTGTGAAAATAACTAAAATAGTAAATGATAATGAGGTTATGCTTGCTCTTCTTAAACCTGGTGATATTTTTGGTGAAATGTCACTTTTGGAGGATAAACCGAGAAGCGCCTCAGCAATTGCTTATGATGATGCTGTCCTTTTAGCAGTCAATAAAGCAAATTTTAAAAGAATGGTTTCTTCTCAACCTCAGATAATTACTCGTCTGACTCAATTATTATCAGAAAGAATATGGTTTATATACAAACAGCTTGCAAATACTGAAATTAGTGACTCTCTTGGACGGTTGTATCATGCTCTCTGGATACACCTTGAAAAATTAAGAGTACCAGTTTCCAATCAGGCATACACCTTTGATTTTGGTACGAAGGAACTTATAAATATGGTCGGGTTTTCGAAAGGTGAGGGGAGTGCCCCCATAAGAGAACTGCTTAATAATACAAAATTCAAGCTGGTTGATAATAAAATAAGAGTATCGGATATGGAAGAGGTTGAGAAGCAGGCAGGGTATTATATGAAAATGGAGAAAATTTCCCGTGCCAGAAGAGCAGCCTCTGCTAATAGACGGTGATGACAGTTAACCCCTGCCTTTAAGGGTGCCCGTTTGGCTTTATGATTTATATATGAGGCGGACGGGCTTGGTAAAGCCTTTCTTAAAATTTGCAGGACTTGTGGAATACTTCTATGACACTTCCGGCAACCTTGTAAAAAAGATAGACGACAACCTAAGGGCCGACGATACCGAAATACTCTACGAATATGACGGCTTAAACAGACTGGTAAAAACAGACTACCCATACATGACAGATGTAGAAAACATCTACGGAAACCCCGGTAACGGAGACAACAGCGCCGGAAGACTGATTAAACGAATAGACGAATCGGGAAGCGTGAACTATACTTACGGTAAGATGGGCGAAACCACCGGAATGACCCGGACCTTACACAGACTGACTCCTTTAGAAGATGACCGAAGCGCAAGCTTTGAGTATCTGTCCGACTATCTCGGGCGAATGGAAGAAATAGTCTACCCCGACAGCGAAGTACTAAGTTACGGATATGATGCCGGCGGACAGGTAACAAGCGTCACCGGAGAACGTGCAGGAGTAGAGACAAAATATGTAGTACAGATAGGATATGACGAGTACGGGCAGAGAGTCTACATGAAGTACGGAAACGGAACAGAAACAAACTATACCTACGATGAGAACAGACGCTGGCTTGACTCCATAAACACAGTAAACAGCTGGGGAGAAGAATACCAGAACATAAGTTACAACTTTGACAGCGTAGGAAACATCCTGCAGACAGCAAACATAACAGACGG
>DAOWMA010000008.1 GCA_030643345.1 Spirochaetaceae bacterium | reverse complement strand
GCTTTCCTCATACTGCTCTTTTACTTTTGCGGCTTGTTCTATTGCAGTCATCGCTCCGCCCATAGAGCCTGTTTTATAGGAATCCAAAGCAGCCATTCCAACCTTCTCAAGGGTATATACTTTATCTAAATGGAGATGTCCATTTACAAACGATTCTGTTACCAGGTTCCCCCTGGCATCTATAATTTCTACTGCTTTCTCTGAAATCCCTTGTCGAATCTCTGAGATTTTTCCAGCAGTAATAGCAATATCAGTTGTTTCCCCATTTGATGTACGTAAAAGTGCATTTTTTATAAGAATATCAATAGCCATTATTTCCCCCTGAAAAATTAATGAGTGAGGTGCGAGACTCGCAGCACCAAACAAAAACTAAAAATTTAGAAATGAATGTTAACATACAAAACTACAGTTTGCAAAACTTTCCGGGTTTTTCTCGTCTTTTTCTCGTCTTCATTATTCATTTTTCACTATTAATTTTTCATTAATTCCTAATATATCCATTCGGATCGTTTCATATCTCTATTCCTGATTAAATTCCCGGGGAATTTCAGCATACTCCTGCGTGTTCTGAGTTTACTTATAGAATAAGCTTTATCTGCCGTGATTTTTCTCTTTTGGTTAAATAGTTCAAGCCTCCGCAATATATTCCCATCAGTTTCTGAATCCTTAATTACCTGTGCCAATCCTGCAGCATCTGCCATTGCAAGGTTTGCTCCCAATCCGGATAAGGGTGACAGGCTGTGACATGCATCTCCAATCAGGGTAATTCGTCCTTTATTCCACTTGTGGGGACGGGTGTATCTGACATGATCAAAAAAGATATCTTCCGGGAGGTTATTCAGAACTTCATGAATTACCGGTTGTGGGTAAGGTGAAAAATATTTTTTTAGATTATCGGCTCTTTCAGATCGTGAATTACGAAAAGATTCCGGGGCTTTTTTGAAAAAAGAGATAACTGTTCCTTCAGATACCGGGTAAAGCGCACATATCCCGCTGCTGCCCCATACTTCAATAATTTCATTACATTTCTTTTTAACAGTCAGTCCCCATATTACTGAACCTGAGTAAAGTACAGAGGAATCCGGGGAACCGGGGGCTTGTGAGTTTCTGATAAGATTTCTTGTTTTTGAGTTTATTCCATCTGCACCGACAACCATAGAAAAACAATCCGTACTACCGTCAGAAAAGCTTACATCAATACTATCCTGTATCTCCTTAAACTCTGATACAGATAAATCCATCTCTATTGTACTTACTTTTAATCTTAAGGCCTCATGAAGTATATCTCTGGGAATAATAAAGCTCTGATCTAAGGGATCGGGATTCATCCGTTTTAGTACTTTACCCTTACTGTTCTCAATTCTTTTCAGGTTACGGTTGTTTCCCTTTAATTTAATATCTTCCAGTATTTCCATGGAAGATGCTGCCTTCAGTCCCTCTCCCTGAATAGCCATAGCAAGACCCTTTTTGTTCCATCTTGTCTGCTTTTCAATTATTCTGAAGGGAATATTCAGCTTTTTAAGATTAATAGCCAGAGATAGACCGCTGATTCCAGCGCCGATTATAAGTATTCTTCCTTTTCCCATTCCTGTTAAATTACTATTCTCTTAATATATTTGCAATCAAATAGAAATAATTTTGAATATAAGAATTGACCTCTAAAAAGCCATTGTGATATGTTCATCTCATACTGATTACAATCAAAGGTAAAAAGGCAGGTAATTATGAGTGCAACCAAACCGGTAAAACTTGGGATCATATCCTGTCCCGGAACAGAGAAAATGACTGGAGAGGTCACACGTCACTTAAAAAAACAGTATACAAAGAAGTACAACAGGCTGGCTTCTCATATTTCACGAAAGTATAATATGCAGGTAGAGGATGTCTGGAAAATGATGTACCTGAATGAGGACCTTCATTCAGTACGTCTTAACAATAACAGCAATTTTACAAAATATCAGCCGCCGTCATTTAAAATCCCGGTAACCTTTACCAGATTTGCAAATGGCGAGTTCAAGGCAGAGATCAATTCCTCTGTAAAAGGTATGAATGTTTTTATAATTCAGGATGTGGAGAACCACTATCCTATTAGTTTTAATGGTGGAACTGACGAGTATATTCTCTCGGTTAATGATCATATATTTCTTCTTTTTGTAACTATGGATGCAGTACGCCAGGCTGGAGCTTCCAGCGTAACATTGGTACTTCCTACCTATCCATATTCAAGGCAGCATAAAAAAAAGGGAAGAGAAGCTTTAACTGCCAGCCGTTTTGGACAAATTTGTGAGTTTATGGGTGCAAACAGGATCATAACAATAGATATTCATTCAAAAGAGATAGAGAATAGCTTTAAGCATCTTATATTAGAGAATTTGCATGGATCATATCAGGTCCTTCTTAAACTAAAGAATCTGGTAGATTTTGATGACCCGGATCTTGTTGTTGTATCACCGGATACAGGTGCAGTTGACAGAAACAAATTTTTTGCAGGGAATCTCCAAAAACCCCTTGCCATGTTGTACAAGGAAAGAGATTATTCAAAAGTTACACAAGATGCAGGTAAAACAAATATTACGAATATTCGTCTTTTAGGGGATGTTAAGGGTAAAACTGTTTTTATGGCAGATGATATGCTTGGTACCGGAGGTACCCTTATTATGGGCATGAAAGCTCTTAAGGGATTTGGTGCAAAAAAGATAATATGTTCAATAAGTTTGCCGATATTCTCCGGGGACGCAATTAAGTTTTTTGATAAAGCCCATGAAGAAGGATTATTTGAATATATAATTGGTACAACTGCTGTTTATCATGATGATGATCTTCTTAATCGTGAGTGGTTTGTCAGTGCACCTGTATCGGACCTGATTGCAAGGAGCATTTCGAGACTCTACCATGAAAGATCTCTTAGTCCTCTTCTGGATAACAGCCGAATGATCCAGAAGCTTCTTAAGAAGAGTTAACTTTAGTTATGAGTAATTCAGGACCATGTGTATTATCAATTGATATTGGTACCTCTGCAATGAAAGGCGGGGTAGTCTCTTTGGAAGGGGAGCTCCTTTCCTTTGGGAGAATAGCACTTGCAGATACCAGCAGAAATGTTTCTGACTGGGATGGATCGATCTGGAATAGAGTTCTTGGAGATCTGATACAAACCCTTTCAAAGAAAACCATACTAAAAAAATTGGATATAAAAGCTGTTGTTATCAGTGGTAATGGGCCAACTATAGTTCCTGTTGGATATGATGGGAAGCTTGCTGGTCCGGTACATCTTTGGGCAGATAAGAGGGAAAAACGAATTACTGGACAAAAGTCATTTTTTCTGCCCGGGGCGGCGTGGATAAAGGATAATAATCCGGAGGTTTATAATAATACAAAAAGTTTTTTAGGTTGTCCTGAGTATATATCCTATATTTTAACTGGTAATTTTACAGGGTTTACTACTACAAAAGCTTTTGATCCATATATCTGGACAGAGGAAGGAATTGAAATTTATGATCTTGATCCACAAAAATTTCCAGAGCTTATAAGTATAGGTATGCCTGTTGGAACAGTAACAAAAAATGCAGAAGCTTCGACAGGTATTCCTAATGGTATTCCTGTCTATGCAGGAGGTCCTGATTTTATTATGGCTATTCTGGGTACTGCGGCAGTAATACCAGGGCGTACATGTGACAGGGCAGGTACATCAGAGGGTATAAATTATTGTTCAGCTGTACCTGTAGAAAACGAGAGGTTACGGGTTTTACCTCATATTTTTGAGGGTTTTTATAATGCAGCTGGAATTCTTTCTTCTACGGGAGCTATTTTTGAATGGTTTAGAAGAATTTCCGGTCAGAAGAATAGAGCTTATTCCGAAATGATGGATGAAATCAGGGGAATTGGTCACGATGTTCATATACCGGGTTTTTATCCCTCACTGCACAGGGGACCGGTCTGGGAATTTTCCGGTGGTTTGTTTGTTGGATTGGAAGTGCATCATGGACCGGCAGAGATGGGGCGGGCAGTAACTAATGCTATTGCCTATGGTGTAAGAGATCTGATAGAAACTCTGGAAAGGAATAATTGTCCTATTGAAACTATTACAGTTTCGGGTGGTCAGGCCAGAAGTGATATATGGAATCAAATGAAAGCGGATATAACAGGAAAAAAGATTGAAGTTCCGTTGGTTATTGACACAGAGTTGATGGGTAATGCCTGCGCAGGGTTTACAGCAACCGGTTTTTTTACTAATCTTAAAGAATCAGCAGAGTCCCTGGTAAAGATTAGAAAAATTCATATTCCGGATGAGGAAGAAAATAAGAAGTACTCTGAAGGTTATAATTCATATCATCAGAGGTGTCTTGATGTCGTGGAAATGATGAAAAGAGGCAGAAAATGATAGTCTGTAAATTCGGGGGAAGTTCAGTAGCTGAAGCATCCCAAATATTTAAAGTAAAAAGTATCATTGAAAGCAATCCTGAGAGGAAACTGATTGTCGTATCTGCTCCTGGTAAACGAAATAGCAGTGATAAAAAAATTACAGATCTTCTGTACCGGTGTCATGATGAGGTCCTTGGAGATGGAAAGGCAGAATCTTTTAATATAATAAGAGATAGATACTCTGAAATTTGTAAATCTCTTGGTATAGATGATATTAACTCTATTCTTGATGAAGCCCTATCAGGTATAGAAAGTGGGAAAGGACCGGATTATGCAGCTTCCAGAGGAGAATTCCTGGCAGCAAAGATGCTGGCAAATTTTTTTGAGGCAGAATTTATTGATGCGGCAGATATTATCAGCTTAACTGAAGATGGAAGAGTTGATGAATCCAGTTATGTTAGATTAAACGCAAGAATAAAAGGTAAAGGCAGATATATTATCCCGGGTTTTTATGGTTCCGGTCCAAATGGAAATATTAAAACTTTTTCCCGTGGAGGATCTGATATTACCGGTGCCATTGCTGCAAGGTCTGTTAATGCGGATGTTTATGAAAACTGGACTGATGTTTCCGGAT
The DNA here is from genome assembly GCA_030643345.1 of Spirochaetaceae bacterium. GTDB lineage: Bacteria > Spirochaetota > Spirochaetia > B11-G9 > B11-G9 > JAJRQE01. The sequence goes on along the minus strand of DAOWMA010000008.1, from coordinate 10,747 downwards.
TATTGATGGCAGATCCACGATTGGTAGACAATCCCGGAGTTGTTAAGGAATTGACATACAAAGAAATCAGAGAACTTGCCTCTATCGGGGCCAATGTTTTTCATGAAGAGGCTGTAACTCCTGTAAAAGATCATGATATTCCAATTAATATCAGAAACACAAATGATCCGGAAGCTGCCGGTACTATGATAGTAACAAGTCGGGACACATCCGATACACCTATTGTTGGTATTTCAGGAAAGACAGACTACAGAACTATATTTGTTGAAAAACTTATGCTTAACCGTTACCATGGATTCCGGGAAAACTTTCTTAAAATCCTGAAGGCTAATGGTATTATTCCTGAATTTGAGTCTATCGGCTTTGACAGTATCTCTTTTTTAGCCCCTGAGAGGCAATTTGATGAAATAGATACTGCTCTAAGTAAAATAAAAAGGGAGCTTACTCCTGAAGTTCTGGAAGTCAGGCATTCTCTTAGTCTTATTGGTGTTGTGGGAAGCGGTATTCCCGAACAGGTTGGAGTAGCTGCTGCAGTCTTTACTGCTTTAAGTTCTAATAATATAAATGTGCGTTTTATCAGCTATGGTGGATCTGATGTGACTTTAGTTGTTGGAGTAGATTCTGAGAATTATATGGAGGCCCTTAAATCCATTCACAATGCATTTGGAGGCAGGTAATGGCAGATTATTCCTTAGAGAAACTGGCATTTGAAATAGAGTTTGATATTGAGGATTACACCCCTCTTCTTGAATTGTTTGTTGAAACGACTTATGTAAACCTGACAGAAATAAGCAGTGCCATAAAGATTCCAGACAGTGAAGTGATTTCATCCAATATCCATAATATTAAAGGTGCTTCTTTGAATCTGGGTTTGGATAAAATTACAGGTATAGTTGAGCAGATGAGTAAATTAAACAAAACAGGGTTTTTTACCGATATAGAAGCTATGATGGAAGAGTGCAAAGCTGAGTTAAAAAAATTAAGAAATATTTTGGGGAAAAAGTAAATGCAGAAAGTTCTTGTTGTTGATAATAATCCGGTAGTACTTAAATATATGGATTCATTTTTAAGTAAAAACGGGTATTCTGTGAAAACTGCAGAAAACGGACTGGTTGCTTTGGACCTGATTCAGGACTATACACCGGATGTTATTTTTGTAGATCTTATTATGCCCTATATAAAGGGTGAGCTTTTAGTATCTATTTTAAGGGAGAATAAGGCACTTTCCAATAGTTCAATAATAATACTTTCAGGTATTGCTGCAGAGATTGAGCTTGATTATATAGCCATTGGAGCGGATGCCTGTATCGCCAAAGGGCCCTTTAATTCTATGGGTAAACACATCTCCTTTACCCTGGATAAAATAAGGCATAATGGTGAGAAGCGGCAATATAAACCGGTAGTTGGCCTTGAAGATGTATTTAAAAGAACTATGACTGAAGAGTTAATAATTGCTAAACAACATTGGGAAATAATTCTGGAAAGTATCTCTGACTATATAATTGAGTTAAGCACAGACTTTAGGATTGTATATATCAACAATGCAGCTCTTGGTTACCTTGGAAACAATAAAAAGAATGTGATTGCATCAAATATACTTACCCTGATTCATACTGAATGGCATGAAAAACTAATTTTATATCTTGAACAAATAAAGAATAATATTACTACAAAGCCTATAGAGTTATCCAAAGAAAAAGAATGTTACTTAATCACAGCAAAATATCTCCGATCAGCAAACGGTGACTCGATTGTTCTTATTATCAAAGATATTTCATTGCAGAAGCAGAAAGAAGAATCTCTGAATAATACAATTAACGAACGGGAGATGATGATTAAAGAGGTCTACCACCGTGTAAAGAATAATCTTGCCATGGTATCAAGTATTATCAATCTTCAGATAGGGGAATCTGAAAATGAAGAGGTCACGGATTCTCTTAATGATCTTCGAAGTAGAATTGACTCAATTTCCATGGTCCATGCAAAACTTTTTCGGGGGAAAGACCTTAATAATATTAATTTGGGTGAATATATTACCGATCTTGTTGGAAATCTGATAGATTCCCTTGTCCATGATGGTAGAACTATAGTCCCTGATATTTCTGTTCCTGTAGTAGATATAGATTTTGATAAAGCGGTACCCCTGGGTATAATATTTACAGAACTTACCACTAATGCATTAAAATACGCATTTAAGGACCAGCAAACCGGAATGATCACAATAACTTACTCTGAAAGGGGTGAAGAAGTAGAAATTGTGTTTGCTGATAACGGGACAGGATTCCCTGCAGATCTTTCAATCAATGAAGCAGAGTCTCTTGGGTTCAGCCTGGTTTATAGTCTTGTATTACAGTTGAATGGAAGTATTAGTATTGAAAATAATAATGGGGCAGTATTTAAAATAATACTGCCCTCTCTTACATAGTTTATTTAATTACAAGATCTGTTTCCAGATCAAAAAAAACTGCCTTTGAAAAATCAGGGATAAAATATACCTGCTGATCTATCTTTAAATCCAGTTCCGGGCCTGTTCTTGCAATAAATTGATGATTATTTGTATTCACGTAGAGATGAATTTCAGCACCAAGTGGTTCAATAACGATAATCTTTGCGGGAATCGTGGAGCCGGATTTTCCCTTTTCTTCAAATTTAAGGTCCTCTGGTCTTATACCAAATATAACATTTTTACCAACATAATTCTTTAAGAATTCACAACCCTTTGCTTCGAGGTTAAATGTTCCTTCGTCAACAATAATTTTACCACCTTCCTCTTTTATAGTTACATTCATAAAATTCATTGGAGGTGATCCGATAAATCCTGCTACAAATCTGTTAGATGGACTATTGTAAAGATCCAGAGGAGATCCAATCTGCTGAATAAGACCATCCTTCATTACTACAATCTTGTCTGCCATGGTCATAGCTTCAACCTGGTCGTGGGTTACATATATCATTGTTGCATTCAGTCTGTTGTGAAGAGCCGAAATCTCTGCCCTCATCGTTACTCTGAGTTTTGCATCTAAATTTGACAGCGGTTCATCGAACAGGAATACTTTTGGCTGTCTTACTATTGCTCTTCCAACAGCAACTCTCTGTCTCTGGCCTCCGGAAAGGGCCTTCGGCTTTCTATCCAGCAGTTCTTCAATATCAAGAATTTTTGCTGCCTCACCTACACGTTCCTGAATTTCCTCTTTTGAAAATTTTCTGACTTTTAAACCAAATGCCATATTGTCATAAACTGTCATGTGGGGATAAAGTGCATAGTTCTGAAAAACCATTGCAATATCTCTGTCTTTTGGGGGAACATCATTCACAATTTTTCCATCAATGGAAACTTCCCCCTCTGTAATGTCTTCGAGTCCTGCAATCATTCTTAATGTTGTGGATTTTCCGCATCCTGAGGGACCGACAAGAACTACAAATTCTCTGTCATTTACGGTAATATTTACATCTTTCGCTGCACGTACATTACCTTCATACACCTTACCAACGCCTTTTAATAATACTTCTGCCATAGAAGCCTCCTAAATTTATCTTATGCTAACAGGATATTATGAAAAAAGCTTGTTGTCAACAAAATTTATGGTCTTTGTTTAAGCCATTCTTCGATGGTCTTCTGTAAAGATATGTTTGAAGGGTCTTCACCTGTCTGATCATCCAGCCATGGTTTAATGATTTGAGTTTTAAGTTCATTCCAGTAGAGTGGCAGGGGTTTTGGAAATATTAGTGATGATTCCGGTGGTATATAACCTACAAGAGTTGGATAAATAATTGGAAGTTCGTTTTTGTTCACTTCCGAAAGGGAAGAAAAACCATTTGCAAATCCAAATGTATCCATTCTTTTAATCTGGGTTGATTTTAATAATTTTTTCTGAGTAGAGGGATTAAAAAACCAGTAAATAAATTCAAGGGCCCCTTTTTTATTTCCTGCGCTATTTGGAATGCCTGAAAAAAGGATATTGTCTAATACTGGAATTTTATCAGCTGAAGAAAACCATCGAAAGTCCATGTTTTTTCGCTTGTCGGGTGGCAAGCCAAAGAAGTTAACCAGGTCCGAATAGTAAAAAAGAATCCGATTCTCCGCTATCAACTTATAGGGTGGATCATAGAGGAATTTGGTGGTAAACTCTTCTTCCTGTTCAAACCCTCCATTGATTTCTTCACTCCATTTTATAGAAAGTTTAAGTGAATCCATTAGTTTTTGGTTGTTCCAGGATAAAATCTCTGTATTCAGCAGCTGAAAATCAGTTTCTGTAAGAACTGCATTCTGAAAAAGGACCTCGCTTTCCCACCGGGGTGAAAATCCCATTCTTTGAAAATCTGTATTGTTTATTTTATTGAAATTCCCGGCTGCCTTTTCCATAACGTCCGGGTTCATAAAAAAAGATGGAATATTATCCGATTCAGTTTCCTTGTTAAACATAATTGCCGGAAGATTGAAGGATACGGGGAGGAGAAAAAGTTCCTCTTCTTTACGCCCTAGTTCAAGTAAGCCGGAATAGAATACGGACAGATCCATAATGCCATCTGTAAAAAAACTATCTAAAGGGGTAAAAAGTCCAATTATACCCGGAGAGTTAAGAAATTCAGATACAATAAGATCTGCCGGATTATCCGTTAAGGAAAGTACAGCTCCAGGCTGCTTTTTATATACAATCTCTACTCTGTATTTATCCTGGGTAGAGTTGAATTCTTCCACATAAGCCGTCATTTCCGGTTTGTCAGTCCATAAAATAACTGTTGAATTATTGGATCCACATGACGATAGAAGCAGCATTATGGGAAAAATGACAGGGAGTACTCTTTTCATGCTCATCACACTAAGATGCATTGATAAGGATTGTCAATCCCGGTTGCTGTATGGGATAATATCATCATGAACAATTCAAATTACCCATTTTACAGTTATAGTCGCTATTTAAAAGAGAAATATGGTACCTCTGCCTATCGTGTTGCCGTGGATGCCGGGTTTTCCTGCCCCAATAGAAATTCAGATCGGACAGGAGGCTGCACGTATTGTGATGAACTTGGTTCTATGGCAGTTTATCACAGAGGTCAGGAGGCAGACCTTGCACATGATGGAAATCCTCCCTTAACCGGGCAGACAGGAGCACTGGAGTTGTATTCTCCCTACATTTCACCAGATATGGAGGGCAGAAAGAAACGAATCAAAGATCAGGTTCAAAACAGTATAAAATTTATAGAAAGACGTTATGGATCAGAATATCTGCTTCTTTACTTTCAGGCTTTTACAAATACTTTTGCACCGGTCCATGAACTTAGGGAGATATATGATTATAGTCTGTCATTAGCCCCCTTTAAGGAGCTTATTGTTTCAACCCGTCCTGATTGTATTTCCAGGGCTAATATAAAGCTTCTGTCTTCATACCGGCAGAGGGGGTTGGATGTCTGGGTGGAACTTGGTCTGCAGAGTTCAAATAACAATACTTTAAACAGAATTAATCGTGGTCACAGTCGGGATGATTTTGTCAAAGCATATAATCGTCTTAAAGAAAGCGGGATAAAAACAACTGTACATCTGATTTTCGGTCTGCCAGGGGAAGGGTATGATGAAATAATGGACAGTGTTGTTTTTACTGCAAAAATGAAACCAGAAGGGATAAAGATCCATAATCTGCATATACCTATAGGTACAGAGTTGTTTTCAGAGTATATGATGGGTGAAATAACTGTTCCCTCCGGTATGAGGCATCTTGAGTATACTATCGAGGCAATAGAACGGATGCCCCGATCAACAGTAATTCATCGTTTGACTTGTGATACTCCATCACACCGTCTGGGAGCACCAAGGACATTTTTCAGAAAAGGGAGTTTTTACAGTCTTTTAACAAAAGAAATGGAATTAAGAGGTTCCAGGCAGGGGAGATTATTTAATTCTGATTGATTGACAGGAGGGCTAATTTACCATAGATTTACACTATGAGTAAAATAGACCTGGAGGGTCCATCCAACAGCGGTAAAGAAAGTTTTTTTCAACGTCTTTTTTCAATTCTTTTAAGAGGGTCTGATCCTGAGAAAGAGAAGAAGCGCTTATTACGTGAAATAGCCAGAACTCTAAAAAAACATCGATTGAAGTATTATAATCCAAAGAGTGAAGAAGCTCTTCCGGGGATGGCTAAGTTTTTATATGAAATTTATAAAATTATAAGTCCGGCTCAGATTCTTTTAGAAAATGCACACTCTTCCGGTGTCCTTCGTTCGATAATAATAAGTGCATTTATGACTGAAGAACAACTTGAAATAAGGGAACAGCTGGAAGAGGATGCTATAAGGAAACGGGCGGAAGAGGTAGAGCCAAAAGTTCTGGCATCTGAATTGAAGGATAAACTGGTGGGTTTCTTTGCAGGATTTACCAGTGACAAGGTAAATAAAATAAATGCGCTGTATAATCTTTTATCAGCATTTTTAAATCTTGTTGAATATGATTATTTCTTTACTCTAAAAAAGTTTGATTCCGGACTTCCTGAAAGAGATTTTGTTTACAATCCTAAATTTGAACCGATAAAAGCGGAATATGTTTTAGAAGATATTAAAGACTTTCTGGTAGTTATCCCGAACAATAATAATGCAGACTGGGATGAGTTGTTTAATGTACTTAAGGCCTACAAAGGAACAGAGATTATTGATCGTGTCAGCTGGAAAAAGATTCTTAAAGGTTTGACCGTTGTCAGTAAAGAGAAAATTTTTGTATTGATAATTCAGCATATAGATAAAGATCCCCAGTATAACTATAGCTCGCTGGTAAATTCAGATCAGATTGTAGACGAATATTTAAATAAAATCAGAACTCAGGCGGAAATAACTCTACAGAAAATTCTTAAAGAGCGGAGATCAAAAAAAGTGGATGCTCTTTTAATGGAAGTTTTTGGCACTACTGCAATATCCAGAATGAAATATTATACCGATAAAGCCAACTTTATGTTCACGAAAAAGATGCTTGGTGGTTTTATTCATGTAGCACCTGCAAATTATCTAAAGGCATTTTTATTGGATTACTTTAAGCGTGATATAAAGAAACTTATGGACCTTCTGCTGATAAGGGGTAAATGGGCAACTGTTATATCCAGTCAGCATTTATCTGATGCCTTCCATGCGGTTATGGATGTTTCGAATTCTCTTATTACCTTTGATGAAGAACTGTCAGATGAAGGCAGAAATGGAATTGCTTTTAAAACTTTGACATCAAAGTCGGACCGGGATAAAAATAGTATTACAATACTTCGTACGCAGCTGAAAGAGACAAATGATGCGGCATTAAAAATGATTACAGAAGCATCCCAGAACTTGATTATAATGGGTAGGAGCTTAAAATCTGTACTGGAAGATAAAGATAAAAAAAATCATGAAATGATAATAAACTGGAAAGAGATCGAGAGTGCCTCGGAAAATGATGTAAAAAAAGAAATCTCCAGGGTTTATAGAAAGATATATCATTTTGTACAGCTAATGCAGTATTTTGTAAAAAAGAAATAATACCTTGCAACGCAAGGTATTATTTCTCGTAGGGGCAGCCACAATGGTCGGGCTACCGACCCTTGCGGCTGCCCTTATGTTTGTTTTTTATATCAATAAATAACCGACACCCCAACCATCAAAGATATTCCATCAATCATATCAGTTCCAGAATTCCAGATAGATTTGTTCCATGAAAAAGTATCATTTCCATCACCAACATTGATTGTTGTATAGCCCAATAAACAATATCCTTCAAATACATTCCAGCTGAACCCGGTTGTAATTTGTGCTGAATAATCAATGGGGCTGATAATTGAGCGAACAGATAAATTTATAGTTGGTCCCAGGACAAGGGATATTTCAGGATAAATCAGCATAGCATAGGAGCCTGCTGCTCCTTTATCTTCATCCCAAATTAGGTATGGGAGTATTATAGATTCCAGTCTGAATGAGAGAGAATTATTATAACCTGTCTCCATTATATGGAATAATCCAAAACTGATATTAAATGTATCCTTTGCTATAGATTCAATTATACTACTGTTAAGAGCAGGAATTGTCACAGAAGAGTTAAGATACCAGTCCGGACCAATATTACCCTGAAGGCTTATATATGGTCTGTGAAGGGCATTTATAGTAAGGTACTCTGTTGTTTCTGTATAAGTAATATCATAGGATGTATTGTCCTTACCGTTAAAATAATAACCCGTTTCAATTTTTACTCCACCCACCTTTGTATATAACCTGAGACCTGCTCCGGAATCCCCTATTCCCCCCATTCCGGAAGCACTTAAGTCAGGGGCTGTTACAAGGCCTTCAATAAATGAAAATCTTCCCAGGGGATAGTTTACAGTACTTAGCCATGTTGTTTCTGTTCTCAACTCAGAGCCTGTAAGGTTTACATAAGGGGAAGTACTTCCAAATATAACATCTCCAGAGTTAAAAACAAATCCATCCCCCCAGCCCAGTCGTGTTTTCCCGACAGTTAATCGAAAATTTGGGAATTTAGACTTAACATAGGCTTTTTGAAGAATAAGAACCGGAATGCCGGAGGAATCAGGGAAAGTAATATCCGTAACAAGATCTGCCCTTACATTCCTGTTCCCCGAAGATTTGAAAGATACTGCCCCTTTGCCCGTTATGCCATATGCCCAGTAAGGATTAAATGAATCATCTCTTGTTTTTATAACAGTGTTGTACAACTCCATATCCACAGAAATACTGTTTTCTGCTATTAAAAACGGTACTGCTGTTATAAGAAGAAGTACCGTTAATATTCTTTTTACCATGAAAGATCATCCAGTGAAAAATCAACATCCAGAGGAGTATTAATTCTAATTTTATTGATAATCATAATTGTTTCCGTATCAGTTTTCATCTTATCTGAGATTCTCGATTCCATGGCAATCATCCTTCCTCCAATCTCTTCCACACGAAGAGTTTCCATTTCCTTAAGAAGTCTATCCGATTTTGTGTAGTATTCTGCTTTCCAGATAATGAAAGTTTTTTTATCTATCCATACCTTCTCTTTTGGGTATGGGACTGTTCTTACTTTAGCTGTCATAATTAGAACATAACAGTCATTCCCATTAATATTTTCTTCACCTTCAAGAACCACATCGTATTGGGAAATTCTGTCTTTCCCCCCTGTCATATCTTCATAGGATATATCAGAACCCAGCATGGACTGCCTAAGCATTGACCCCTGCATTCTTATTAACTCTTCCGCATCAGGGTAGAACAGATAGAGTTCATCTTCTGTTCGCAGGATTTTTTGTCCCCTTTCAGCAAGGCTGGTAAACTCAAGAAGAGACTCGTATTTCCCTCGTGACCAGGCATTGAAAGTGCTCACTTTTATTCCAAACCGGTCTTTAATTCTCATTTCACCCGAGGCCTCAGATGTGTCAAAAACCTGCATATCATCAGCTTTTCTAATTATCTCTTCTCCTGTTATAGTAAATGCCGCCACAGGAATCAGAAGAAAAAGCAACAGCAATATACTAATTGTTTTGTTTTTCATATTTTACTCCTTCTATACGTATCTTAACGCTTCCACAGGTTGTATTTTTGATGCCTTTCCCGATGGAATTAATGTAGCCAGAGAAGCAACAATAACAGAGTAGAAAAATACAAATATTGTTTTTCCAATACACAGTTTCGGATAAACCATACCAGAGACTTCAAAGTCCACACCCTGCATAGCTTCTGTCATATCAATTCCTGTTTTACCAAGAAGCAATGTAAATCCAATCCCTATGACAATACCTGCAAAGGTCCCTATTATGCTGATAAACATTCCTTCGAGAAAGAAAAGTCTTACCAGTTCCTTCCCATGCATACCCAAAGCGCCAAGAGTTCCAATCTCTCTCATTCTTTCAAAAATAACCATCATAGTTGTATTAATAATAACCGTACTCCCCAGTAAAAAGAATATAAATGCCATTATGATATATGTAGTGTTTGCCATTTCAATCATCTCATATGTTCCGCTGATCTCCGTCCATGCCTGAACATCGTAATTGACCGAAGTCTCTTTCTGAAGGATATCTTTAATTTTAGCTGCAGTTTCAACTTCATTAACCCCTTCTTTTACTTTTAAAATTACTTCCTGAGTGTCTCCGTTCATCCTTAGGAAATAACTGATTCTGTCAATTGGGGCCCAGAAATACTTAGCATTGAGTGCTCCCACAGGAAAGGCGAACAAACCCACAATTTTAAGAGTTATTGCATTGGTCCCCCTGGCGGCAGTTGTAGACATTATAGTTACCTTATCTCCAATTTCCAGATTAAGATCTCTTGCCAGAATTGCACCCATAATCATTTCATTTTTACCATTTTCCGGGAGACGCCCTTTTTTTAGAGATCCTGCCAGATCGATAAACTTTGCTTCTTTCTCAAAATCAGCACCCACACCCATAGCCCCGAAATTCGTTCCCTCAATATAAAGACTGGCAGGGAAGCTTGTTCTGGGAACATAAACATCAACTTCGGGAATAGTATCCAGAACATTCTGCACTACTTTTGCATCTACTGTGAGATGCACCGGATTAAAGCGTTCATATTGTTCATAATTTTCGTTTCTAATTCGTATTCCTCCGGTATAATAACTTTTCAGGTTCGATTCCATATCAACCTGCATCCCTGCCATAAGGGAAAACAACATAACAATTGCCATTGCGGCCACACCTATGGCCACTCCGGACAGAATTGATCTTCTCTTATTACGGGATATATTTCTTAAGGCTGTTTTAACCAGTTTTATTGTCATTTT
>DAOWMA010000292.1 GCA_030643345.1 Spirochaetaceae bacterium | reverse complement strand
GTTTCCTGCCATGGGATATTATTCCGTAAAGACGCACGGCCGTGCGTCTCTACGGTTTTTTTATTAGGGAAAAACCTGTATATGGTACCAATTTTTCCGGTATCTTTATACTTCCGTCTTCCTGCTGAAAATTTTCCATTATTGAAATAATCGCTCTTGATACAGCTACGGCAGTACCGTTGAGCATATGCAGGTATTGGGTTTTCCCATTCTCTTTGTATCTTACACCTAAGCGTCTTGCCTGGTAATCGGTACAGTTAGATGCACTTGTAACTTCTCCCCATTCTCCGGTTTCACTTCTTCCGGGCATCCATGCTTCAAGGTCATACTTTCTGTAAGCAGGAGCTCCCAGATCTCCAGTGCATGTATCAACTACACGGTAAGGGATTTTAAGGCCCTGGAATATTTCTTCTTCTATTCCCAGGATCTCCTGATGATATTTTTCAGAATCTTCCGGGCGGCAGTATACAAACATCTCTACCTTTGTAAACTGATGAACTCTGTATAGCCCCTTGGAATATTGGCCGGCCGCACCTGCTTCCCTTCTAAAACAATGGGAGTGTCCTGCCATTTTAATAGGAAGAATATCCGGATCAATAATGCTGTCTGCATGAATACCGCCAAGAGTTATTTCGGCTGTGCCAATCAGGCATGTCCCTGTTCCTTCAAGAGCATAGATATTACTTTCTGCACCTCTGGGATTAAAACCTATTCCTTCAAGGACCTCTTCTCTGGCAATATCAGGAGTAATTATCGGTGTAAAGCCTTTACTTCTTACAATATCCAATGCATATCGAACCAGGGCCAGTTCCAGATAAACAGCTTCATTTTTTAAGTAATAAAATTTGGAACCGGAAACTCTCGTTGCGGTGTCAAAATCAATTAAATCCAGATCCTGACCAAGTTCAACATGATCTTTTGCTTTAAAAGAAAACTCTGTTGGTCCTAAAAATCGTTTAATTTCGGTGTTATCTTTATCCTCTTTGCCTATGGGAGCATCGGGGTGGGCCATATTGGGAATTCTGCCAGCTTCTCTAAAGAGCTCTGTTTCCACACTTCCCAGTTTCTCCTGAGACGAAGCAATATCATTTTTTAGGGCCTTTCCCTCTTCTATAAAAGCAGATCTTGTCTCTGCATTCAGTTTACCCTTCATCTTTCTGGCATTTTCATTTCTTTTCTGCCTAAGATCTTCAGTCTTCTGAATAAGCCCGCTGCGTTCATCGTAGAGTCTTAGGATATTATCAACATCTACTTCCATATGTCTGTTGTGAATATTTTCTACAACAGCATCTCTGTTTTCTTTAAGAAATTTAAAATCTAACATGATCAGGATAATACTTCAGGAGGCAGGTTTTTTACAAGTAGGTGCGCGATTTATAATATACAAAAATTATTGACCTGTGATTTTATCCATGATACTGTGTTTTAATTAAATTTTTTTCCAGGAAGGAAAGATGAATAAGAATAATATAAAATCCGGAGTTAACCTGAAGATTATCAGTTTCTGTTTATTGCTGATTATTGTTATTTCACTATCAGGATGTGCGACAAGTGGTTTTCTTGGTATTCGTGATCCGTTGGCAACTTCAAGTTATGTTGACAGTAAGATTACTGAATCTGATAGACGTATAGTAGAGCTTGAAGAAGAAATTCAGCAGCTTTTAGATGAAATTTCCATCATGAAATCAGATATTAAATTAGTCAGCAATATCAAGGCCGACCTGGATGAAATGCCAATAGAGATGCTTCGTCAACTGGTATTGGCTCTTCAGTCCTATATTGAAATGCTGGATAATGAAGGGTAATATTTACCCCTCCATTATTCTGTAATCTTTCTTTTCAAGATAGTTCCCCAGCCAGATTGAACTAATAACAACCAGGGGCAAAGATATTAGTAATCGGACCAGGGTGAATTTAATTCCTAAAAATGAAGCTTCAAAAAGTGTCATTGGTATCCGGCATACAGCAGCAGCACCGATAAAAGTAAAAATAACACTCATTTTTGCCCCTTTTTGGAACAGGGAGTAAGCAATGGGAAAAGCCGGTATTAAACCACCTGCAATAGGTCCTGCCAATAGTATTGCCCATAGGTAACTTAATAAATTCGACTTTTTACCCAGATGTTTTTCTATAAATTCCCTTTTTACCCAAACTTCAAAAAGTCCGATTAAAATAAATACAGGTGGAAGCAGCTTAATCATTTCAAGTGAAAAAGAGGCAAAATTATGTCCAATTAGTTTCCCGGGATTATATCCGAATATAAACGACAGGGAAACAAAGGCAATATATAGTATTACCCCGGAAGCTTTAATTAGTTTCTTTTTTGGTTTCATATTAGTTCTCCAAAGAATAACCCAATTGCTGCTGCTACAATAAGAGCAATACAAAAACTAATAATATTTCTCAGGATAGTTACTTTGGTCCCAAAATATGCTTTTTCTACAGGAAAGGTGAGAATACCAACCATCATAAGAGTAGTAGTGAAAGCTGCAAGGACCATGTAGCTTACGCCCTCTTTTAATAATACTGCTCCCAGGGGATAGGCAATAGGTCCCGGCATTAATGTTATGGATCCCATAAAAGAAGCTAAAAAAACGCTGAGGAGTTTATTGTCATTTCCCAGAGAGCTCGAAATTACCTGTTCCGGAACAAGATAGAGTACAATAGAAACTACAATAATCAAACCTAAAAAAGCAGGTGCAATTTTTGCCAGTTTTTTATAAGCCATTTTAACTGCTTTTATAGTTCTTTCTTTATTTGCAATAAAAGAAATTATCAATGCAAGTGCAGTTCCTATATATAATAAATACATGATGTCTCCATTGTTATCTCAATTGATATCAGCTCCACTTGCATAAATATAGAATAATGAATTAGAAGGTGTCGTAAAATCAAGAGAGGGACGTATATACATTATCCCGGAATTGCCAGCATGACTGTTGTAGTCACAGGCCCCAAAAAAATCATCTCTTCCAAATCCTGGAATTATTAGTTTGCTTTCATAGACCACTGAAGGAATATCCAGGTCAGCAATACTATAGATAAGACATCCATTATAGTGGGAATGATAGGGTGTATTGGAAATTGGAGTAACCAGTAAATAAAAAGTATCGCCTTTTGTTACAAGCTCAGATCCACTATAGCAGGTATATGTCCCGTGAGTGGCGGCATTGTCTGAATGAAGGTGAGTCCCAATGTATGTGCAGTCATCTGCAACAGTAATAATACTATGCTCCCCTGTAAATTTTAAAAGAATTATATCCTGCTTTTCCCCTCCACTATAGATCCCTCCCAAACTAATATACAGGCCTCCGGGTGTAGCAACTAAACCGGGCTCTGTAAATGCTATGTATTTAGTTAAATCTGCTTCCCCCAGATCAGTATCTAATCTAAAAATAGGGTTTTCTTCACCATCTGCATATAAAGAGCCGGCAAAAAGTCTTTCTTCAACGGCTGTAGTTAGACCCTCAGGGCTGTCTGCACTTTTAACTCCAATCCAACTGTATTCGTAATTTCTGTCATTATCACTTTCTACGAAGTACTTAAACCATACTAATTTCCAGGGTTTTTCAGTATCACGCGAATCATAGACAATAGAGGAGACCTCGTTATTGTAAGTACCAAAATCTGGTACTTCC
>DAOWMA010000315.1 GCA_030643345.1 Spirochaetaceae bacterium | reverse complement strand
GGTGCAAGTGCAATATTTACCGGAATACTTGTAGAATCACCCGGGAAAAACCAGAGTGTTGAACTTCAGGGACAGTCAATAATAGTTGAGGGAGAATCCCCTGCAGAAATCTACCCCCTGCAGAAAAAGCGGCATTCCTTTGAGTTTTTACGCGAAATTGCGCACCTCCGTCCCCGTACCAATACATTTGGTGCTGTAGCAAGAGTAAGAAGTACTCTAAGCTTTGCAGTACATAAATTTTTTACAGAAAATGGTTTTGTTTATATTCACACTCCAATTATCTCTGCCAGTGACTGCGAAGGGGCTGGTGAGATGTTCCAGGTAACAACACTGCCTATGGATAATATGCCTATGATAGATGGTGAAGTTGATTACACAAAAGATTTTTTCGGTAAACCGGCAAATCTTACTGTCAGCGGCCAGCTGGAAGGAGAAATATATGCAACTGCCTTAAAGGATATTTACACCTTTGGCCCAACATTCAGAGCTGAAAATTCAAATACAAGCAGACATTTGGCTGAGTTCTGGATGATTGAACCGGAAATGGCATTTTGTAATCTCGACGGCAATATGGAGATAGCGGAAAAATTTCTTAAATATATTCTTCAATATGTACTGGACAACTCCAGTGAAGATATGAATTTTTTTAACAGTTTTATACAGAAGGGAATAATTGATGATATTAAGCATGTTATAAAAAGTCCATTTACTCATATAACTTACACAGAAGCTGTAGATATACTGATAAAATCTGATGCAGATTTCGAATTCCCTGTAAAATGGGGCCATGATCTTCAGTCTGAACACGAAAGATATCTCACAGAAATTGTATACAAAGGACCTGTTATCCTTACAGACTATCCTAAAGATATTAAAGCCTTCTACATGAAGCAAAATGAGGATGGGAAAACAGTCCGGGCCATGGATATACTTGTTCCAAGACTTGGTGAAATTATTGGCGGCAGCGAACGTGAAAGTGATCTTGAAAAGTTAAAAGCAAAACTCGACGAGCAGAATCTTGATCATAAAGATTATTGGTGGTATCTGGAACTTCGTCAATATGGAACTGTTCCACACGCCGGATTCGGTCTTGGATTTGAAAGATTGGTACAGTATGTAACAGGAATGCAGAATATACGGGATGTTATCCCCTTCCCGAGAACAATTGGCAGTGCCGAATTTTAGGAACATATGCATAAGTAGAGACGCAAGATCTTGCGTCTTTACTTATGCATCGATACCGTATTCATTAGGCTGTCAGAATGATTGTTGTATTTGATAAAGTTCAGATAGTCTGTTCTGGTAACAAGACCAATAGTTTTCCCGTTCTCAACTATTGGTATATGTCCGATATTGTTTCCAAACATTAACCGTTCAATTTGCCTCATAGATAAATCTTTTTTACCATGAATAACATTTTTAATCATATATCCTTTCACGGGTGCATGCATCTGATTAGCTCTTCTGGCTTTCATAATATCCTTTAGAGTAATAAACCCTGATAACTCATCATCAGGATTATTAACCGGGGCACCGGAATGGTTTACAGACTCAAGAAATTTTGATGTTTCCATTAGACTCCAATCCTCTTTTACAGAATGGACCTTCCTGGTCATTATTTTACCCACAGTAATTGCATGGCTAATATTTTCCACCAGGTAGGTCATAAGATCTTCCTGAACAACTATCCCTGATTTATTCTTAAGAAATACAGATGCTGCTCCGGAGTGTCCTCCACCACCCAATTCTCCCAGAAGCTGATTAAGATCAATAGCCTCTTTCTGGCTTCTGGCAATTACAATAGAAGATGCACTCTTTTTAAAGGAGAAGATAGAAAAATAAGCATCAGGATTTTCTACTTCAAAGACTTTTTCCGCAACCGCAGCAAGTCCGCTTATCTGCTTTTCGAGCTCAATATAGGAAAATAATATCAGATGCCCATTGATATGCTTATAAATCTGATGATTTAAAATATCATGAAACAGATGTATCTGGTACTCCTCTTTCAGTGTCTTTAGAAATCTTCTTATAATATTGATATCCGCTCCACAGTCCATTAGATGATGTGCAACCTTAAAATCCTCAATTTTAACATTTTCATGAGTAAAATTACCGGTATCAGCAAAGATACCTGTAAGAGCAATGGTCGCTATATCAGGTCTAATTTCAATACCTTTTTCCATCAGCTCTAAAGCAAGAATTGTTGTATTAGATCCAAAATTCTCAAAATGGACATTTTGCGCATCCAGATCGCTGGAATCTGACGGGTGATGATCATAAACAGTAATAGTTGAAGGCATTCCATCCATCACTTTAAGATACTCTTCTATTCGCTTTACAGACCTGGTATCTACAACAACAAGACTTTCGACAGAAAGATCTTTAATATCTTTAACTTTTAAGAAATTAAAATAACTATCGTATAGATTATAGAAGTCTCTCGCAACAGGATGTATTAATCGACTCCTGACCAACTGGTGATCAGGATAGAGTAGTTTTGCCAGAGCCATTGAACCCAGACAGTCCATATCCATATTTGTGTGTCCAACAATCAATTTCATGATTCACCCCTTTAGTAACCCTGTTGACAGCCAGGGAATATAAGTAATAAGAAGTACTGTAAAAAGTAACATTAAAAAAAACGGAATAACCGTTTTATAAATCCGTGCCAATGGTTCATCAAATCTATAAGATGCAAGAAATAAATTAAGCCCTACCGGAGGAGTAAGATATCCAAGTTCCAGATTTGCTAAAAAGATAATTCCCAAATGGACAGGATGAATATCAAAGAGAGCACCAAGAGGCAGTATAAGAGGAACAACAACCATAATTGCCGAGAAAATATCCATCATGCTGCCGGTTATTAGAAGGGCCAGATTTAGAAGAATTAAAAATATATACTTTGAACTAATATGGGTCTCTACCCAGAAAGTAAGCTTCATTGGTATTTCCGCATCGATAATGAAATATGAAAGGCCCCTTGAAGAAGCAAGAATTATCAGGACCCCTCCAATAATGGGAATACTCTTCAGCAACACAGTAACTATTTCCCTGCATTTAATATCTTTTCGAATAACAACTTCAATAAGAAGTGTGTAAATTACAGCAACTGAACCTGTTTCCACCAATGTTGTAAAACCACTGAAATAAGATACCAGGATTAAAAGTGGAAGAAGAACTTCCCAGGCAGCTTCTTTGAATGAGAAAGCCACAGCACTTAGTCTAAAGGGAATTCTTGGGGTACTGCCCTTAATAGCGGTAACAATACCAAAAGATGAGAGTATTAAAATCATTAAAAAACCCGGCATAATGCCGCCAATAAATAAATCCTTTATGCTTACCTGAGCAATAACTCCGTACAAAATTATTGGGAGACTTGGAGGGAAAAAAAGCCCTATACTACCGGAGGCAGGTAATAACCCACAGGAAAAATCCTTTATAAAACCTCCGT
>DAOWMA010000064.1 GCA_030643345.1 Spirochaetaceae bacterium | reverse complement strand
GATGCTGATATCCGAATTATTAACTCAATCTCAAATCACATATTTTTTAATCCTAAAATGATTATCAAATATGCAAATATTCTTCTTATAAATCAAAACACCTTTCTGGAAACAGTCCGCAATGACAGAGATTATATTAACAAAAATAAAAAACTCCAGGATACAATAATTAATCTTAATCACTCAATTGTTACAACAGAAAATACAGAGATGCTCCTCGATGAGATACTTAAAATTGCAATAGACACTATAAGCGACAGTGATGCGGGATCAGTTATGATACCTAATAATGATGGTTCTGTAAGGTTTGTATCTGCTTTGGGCATGGACCTGAAAGAGCTTCAAAAACTGGATATTAAAATCGCGGATACATTTGTACATAAGATAAATAAAAAAGATGAATTCAAACCGGTAGTTATAAGAGATAAAATGAAATTTAACAGAAATTATCTACCAGAAGCAAATTCCAGGTTTTTCGAATCATCAGGCTCAAATACTTATCCATGTTCTTTAAGTGCTCCCATTGTAATAGAAAATACTATTTACGGGGTATTGTGCCTCGATAGCCGTTCACCTAATGCTTTTAACAAAGATGATCTTAGAATGATGGATTACTTTACGAGCGAAATGGCAATAGTAATTAAGAACAACAGACTTATAAAAAAAGCCATACAACTTTCAAAATATGACAGCCTGACAGATGTTCATAACCGTTATTTCTTCGAGGAGATAGCAAGACTGGCTTTTGAGGAGGCCTTAAGATATAAGGGACAGCTTC
The DNA here is from genome assembly GCA_030643345.1 of Spirochaetaceae bacterium. Classification (GTDB taxonomy): domain Bacteria; phylum Spirochaetota; class Spirochaetia; order B11-G9; family B11-G9; genus JAJRQE01. Next base: position 7,776 of record DAOWMA010000064.1, on the reverse strand, counting down.
ACATTGCACTTTTCGACCTCGATGATTTTAAATCGGTTAATGACACTTATGGTCATAATGAGGGAGATATGGTACTTAAAAAATTTTCCAGAGTAATCAGCAGCTCTATACGTGGGAGCGATGTTTTCGCGCGATTTGGAGGAGATGAGTTTATTGCACTGTTTAGAAAGTCAAATACCGATAATATTGAAAAAAAAATTACTGCTATTAGAAAAAAATTAGAGGATTCTCCTCTGATTTTTGGCAATACAAAGTATAACATTAAATTCAGCTATGGAATATCAAGCTTCCCTGAGGGAGGAAAAACCCTTGAAGATATTTTTAAAACAGCAGATAAGAATATGTATAAAAACAAAGAACTGAACAAAAATGGAGATACCAAATGAATCAGACATCCACCTTTCTTAAACCGGAAAAGAATAGAAAAATTTTTCTACGGTCCTGGCATCCGGAGATTAAGACTGAACTCAAAGGGATTATCTTAATTGCCCACGGGTATGCAGAACATTCCGGACGATATGATTATACTGCAAAATATTTTACAGATAAGCAATACGCAGTTTATGCACCGGACCATTACGGCCACGGCAGATCAACCGGAGTAAAAGCGGATGTTCCAAATTTCGATTTATTTGTTTCTGACCTTCAATTTGTACTACGAACAGTAAAAGATCTTGAAAACAATAAACCGGTGTATCTTCTGGGGCATTCAATGGGTGGAGCAATATCCACCATACTGGCATCACATGCAGGAGATGAGATTAAGGGGCTTATTCTTTCAGGGGCTGCTATTAGAATTGACGGAGGTGTTTCTGATATAGTTAAATCTATCTCTAAATTTATTGCTCTGATTGTACCTTACATACCCCTTGTTAAGTTTGCATCAGAAGGTATCTCCAGAGACCCTGAAGTGGTCAAAGCATATAAAGATGACCCATATAACTACAATGGCAAAGTAAGGGCCAGAATGGGCAGAGAAATGCTGCATTCTGAAGAGATAATTACAGAAGATCTTCTCGCAAAAATTACTGTCCCAACTTTAATACTTCACGGAGAAATGGACCCCCTTGTTAATCCCGAATGCAGCAGGACCATCAACGCCAATATCAGTTCCAGCGATAAAGAGATGAGAATACTGAAAAACCTGTATCATGAAATATTAAATGAACCTGAAAAAGATGAAGTTCTGGATATAATCGGGAAATGGCTGGATGCCAGGGTTTAGGCTTCTTTAACCTGGTCGCAAACAAGTTTGCTGCTCGGTCATGCATCCTGGACTATTGCCATTACATCTTCCAGAGTTAAACCTTCTATTACTGTTCTTTCTTTTTTATCTTTCGGGAGCTTTATGTTCTTCTTTCCATACTTTATATAGGGACCATATCGCCCGTCAATAATAGAGAGAGAATCTTTTTTAGCTCCGTTATTGCCGAAATCCTTTAATACAGTAGAACTACCTCTCCCTTTCTTAGGTTCGGAGAGAATTTCCAGCACCCGCTCCAGAGTAACTTCAAAAAGATCATCATCTTTTTTAAGAGATCTAAACTCGTCATTATAGGCTATATAAGGCCCAAACCGCCCCTCATTTACCCTTATCTCAAGACCGGTTTCAGGATGCATACCTACAAGTCTTGGAAGGCTAAGCTGCTGAATGGCATCCTCCATTGTCACATCTTTTGGTTTCTTACCTTTTGGAAGGCTGGCCCTCTTTGGCTTAGGGATTTCCTCAGTCTTTTCCCCCAATTGAAAATATGCCCCATAACGGCCGGTAAGACAAAAAATATTCTCTCCCGTTTCAGGATGTACTCCCATAGGTACAGGACCGTTTTTCTGAAGTTCAATAATTTCAAGAATATCTGTTTCAGAAAGATCTGCAGGAGCAATTTCTTCAGGAATTGATGCATGAATATTTTCACCATCTCCTTCCAGCTCATGGATAAAATAAGGACCGTATTTCCCTACTTTGACACCGGAAACCGGACCAAGATGGGGAAGTTTTATGGTACGGGCTTCATCAGGTTTAATCTCTTTCTCCCGATTATCAACCTGATTCTTCAGGCCGTTTTTACCAAGATAAAATTTCTCAAGATACTTAAGACGATCAATTTTTCCCAGTGATATTTCATCCAGGGCACTTTCCATCTCTGACGTAAAACTATATTCAATAAGATAGGGAAAGTGATTTTCCAGGAGCTGTGTTACTGCAAAACCGGTAAAGGTAGGAATAAGTGCAGTTGCCTGCCTTCTAATATATTGACGGTCAAATAATGTATTTATTATAGAAGCATATGTTGACGGTCTGCCAATACCCAATTTTTCCAACCGGCTTACAAGAGCTGCTTCAGTATACCTTGCAGGGGCCTTTGTTTCATGACGAAGGGATGTAAGCTTATCCAGGACCACCCTTTGTCCCTCCTTCAGCTCCGGGAGGAAGGTTTCTTTATCATCCAGTGCAGCATCCGGCTCATCACGGCCCTCTACATAAACCCGGAGAAATCCGGAAAATGCTATTCTGGTTCCTGTAGCAGAAAACAAAGCATCACCAACCTCTATTTTGGCTGTTGTGGAAATTTTATCTGCATCCTTCATCTGGGAAGCCAGTGTTCTTTTCCAGATGAGTGTATAAAGAGCCAGTTCCCGGCCATCAAGCCCTGTTTTATCGGGATGTACAAATATTTCTCCAGCAGGCCTTATAGCCTCATGAGCTTCCTGGGCCCCTTTGGATTTAGCGGTAAACTGTCTTGGCGTCCCGGTAAGATAACTCTCTCCATAAAGTCGCTTAACACTCTCTATGGCACCATTTATCCCTTCATTGCTGAGGGTTGGAGAATCGGTACGCATATATGTTATAAAACCCTGTTCATACAGACGCTGGGCAGTCCGCATAGTCTCTTTGGCTGACATCCTCAGCTTTCTGTTACCATCCTGCTGCAGAGTCGAAGTAATAAAAGGAGGGGAAGGTCTTTGTCTGGTTGATTTTTCACCAATAGAAAGAACTTTCCAATCTCCATTCTTAAGTTTATTTTCCAGATCCGGAGCAGTTTTCTCATTCAGTATTAAAACATCTTTATTTGTAAGCAATTTACCGGTAAAGGAATCAAAATCTTTACCGGAAGAAACCTTCTTATCATTAACAGATTCAAGCTTTGCTTCAAAAACTTCCTTTTCTCTGCCTTCTCCAGGATTAATAACTGCCGAAAGGTCCCAGTAAACAGCCTTTTTAAACTTAATTCTGTCTCTTTCCCTATCTACTATCAATCTTAATCCTGGTGACTGGACCCGTCCGGCAGAAAGGCCGTATGATATTTTTTTCCATATCAGCGGAGAGAGAGTGTATCCGTAGAGTCTATCCAAAACCCTTCTTGTTTCCTGGGCATTAACAAGATCTATATCGATATCCCTTCCGGCTTCCAGTGCTCTCTCTATAGCTTTTTTTGTTATTTCATGAAAAACCATTCGTTTTACAGGAACTTTCGGTTTAAGAATATCTACTAAATGCCAGGAAATACTTTCCCCTTCCCTGTCTTCATCAGTTGCCAGCAGAAGCATATCCGCTTCTTTAAGCTTCTTTTTAAGCTCTCTGACAATCTTACCCTTTCCTCTTGGGGTGACATATAGAGGCTTAAAATTGTTTTCAACATCTATCCCAAGCTTAGTCCATTCCTCACCTTTTAATTTCTGAGGAATATCTGCTGCAGATTTAGGAAGGTCCCGAACATGACCGATGCTTGCATCCACAGTATAGTTTGCAGGGAGAAATTTACGTATAGTTTTTGCCTTGGTTGGTGATTCGACAATTACGAATATTTTTTTGCTCATTAAAGTGCCTCTATAAAGTATAATTGAAGTAATGTTATATATTTTTTAAGAAAGATCAACTTATTTAACTGTTTTGGACCTAAATTCGACTGGACAACACTCACTAATGCAAAATTAATCCTATAATTGGGAATTTTTATTATTATTTTCTAATTTTTTGGGCGTTTCCCTGTTGGGGCGAATATGGAATTCGCCCCAACAGGGCCGGGCTTTCCACTGCAATTCCTCCCGGATTTGATTAACATGACCACAATTTGATTTGGTACGTACAGACGCAAGATCTTGCGTCTCTACAGCAACATACACCCACGGTGCGGGATTTCCGTTTCAATCCCTAACGTTTTTTGATTTCGGATGATTTCAGGCAATCCATGATGTTTTACCGTAGGGAACGGTTTCAAACCGTTCCCTACATTGTCAACATCGGTGATAATTTCCACAATCCCATGGAAATGGTCTGGTATGGGTATACCAATTTGCCGGATTATCAATAATATATTGCCGGATGTGATTTAATGATTTATCATTACGGACAATGCGGTCGTAATAGGATTTTTGCCAGCGGAATGTATTACCATTATTTATTGCATTAATTCCACGGGATGAAAATGTTTTAAATCCGCGGATGATTTCAGGCAATCCGTGATGTTTTACCGTAGGGAACGGTTTCAAACCGTTCCCTACATTATCAACATCGGTGATAATTTCCACAATCCCATGGAAATGGTCGGGCATAATAATATATTCATCCAATAAACAATTATGATAATGGCCTGGTAAATTTTGCCATACATGGTTCAAAATTTCCCCATATTTATTTAATTTCATTTTCCCATTATTAATGACACCAAAAACATTGCACCTTTTTAAACCGGGATGCACACAGATCGTAACATAATAATATCCTGGCTGTGAATAATCATAATTTTGTAATCGATTTCCCTTACGTTCTCTATTCATTTGACACCTGCCTATACTATCTAATACAGGCAATTTGGTGTTCCTGCTTCAACGTTTTCTGATAATGTAATAAAAATAGCCGGAATCTATAGCATTATTCAGTAGGGAACGGTTTTAAACCGTCCCCTACTGATCTAACACCACCCGACTCAAATTCTACTCCCGGCCCCTGTCAGGTACATGCAGAATCTCTCTGGGTTTACTGCCGTTCGGAGGTCCAACTATACCCCTGGCTTCCATATCTTCGATCATTCTGGCGGCCCTGTTATAACCGACCTGCAATCGTCGCTGAAGATAAGAAGCAGACGCCTTACCGGCAACAACAACGGTCTCTACAGCCTTATCCATTAGAGGATCATTGGTACTGTAATTTCCTGTATCCGCTGTATCTTCACCATCATCATAAAAAATCTCGTCATCGATATAGTCCGGTTCACCAAGGGTTTTCACATAAGCTGTTACAGCCTCAACTTCAGAGTCCGAGAGAAAGGCTCCCTGAATTCGTGTTAATGAGGGGTCCCAGGCAGAGGAAAAAAGCATATCACCCTGACCAAGCAGTTTATCTGCACCTGCAGTATCCAGAATTATTCTTGAATCAATTTTATTGGATACCATAAAGGCAATTCTGCTGGGAATATTGGCTTTAATCAGACCCGTAATAACATCGATAGAGGGTCTTTGTGTTGCAAGAACAAGATGGATACCAACAGCCCTGGCCATAGCTGCAAGACGGGCGAGAATAGATTCAAGCTCTTTACCGGAAGTTGCTATCAAATCGGCAAACTCATCAACAACAACAACTATGTAAGGAAGCTTTTTTGTAGCAATCCGGTTACGTTTAATTTTTTTGTTATAGGACCGTATATCCCGTACACCCATGGAATCAAGGAGAGCATATCGCTGTTCCATTATATATATACAGTACTGAAGCGCCTGAAACGCTCTTTTAGGTTCTGTTATTACAGGAGTCAGCAAATGGGGTATATCGTTGTATAGTTTAAGCTCCACAATCTTGGGATCGATTAAAAGAAGCCGGACCTGGTCCGGTGTCCGTTTATAAAGTATCGAACAGATAAGTGCATTAACGCATACTGATTTTCCGGAACCGGTTGCACCGGCTATTAAAAGGTGGGGCGTTTTTACAAGATCAATAATCTGTGTATTTCCTGTAATATCCTTACCTATTGCAACAGGTATCTCATTTTTGGGGTCCTGGAACTTATCATCGTTCAACATCTCCTTGAAAGATACTATGGCCCTTTCCTTATTGGGAATCTCTATGCCTACTGCATGTTTCCCGGGTATGGGGGCAACAATTCTTACTCTGGAAGCAGCTAAACGCATGGCTATATTATCTGCCAAATTAGCAATTTTGGATAACTTGACCCCCGGGGCCGGAAGGATCTCAAACATTGTTATGACAGGCCCCTTCTGTATTCCGGTTACTTCCGCCTTTATTTTAAACTCTTCAAGGGTATCTTTAAGTATTCCCGCTGCAATCCTGGTCTGATCATCAATTACCCAGTAGTGCCCGTTTGAATAATTGTTAAGGATGTTTTCTGTAGGAACACTATAATTTGCATAGGTAAATTTTTTCTTCGGCTTTTCCTGTGATATCCCGGATACAGAACTATCTTCGGATACATTAGAGGAATCGTCTGTATTGACTAGATGCCCTTCACCTACCTCAGAAAAAACCTCATCTTCAGGATCTGCTTCATCGTAGGTATCGTACTCATCAATTTCTTCTACTTCATCGATTTCTTCAAACTCTTCCACTTCATCATCACCATAATCAATGGAAAAGCTCTTTTTGCTTTCTAAAGATTCGGAAGATATCGATTTAAGATTGTTCAGAGGGCGTAATTCAGGGAGGTCCACATAAGTTTTCTCTGAATGACTTTCAGAATATAATGTATTATTTTCTGCTCCGAAACGATCAGAAAGTACCCCGGGACGAAGAATTGCGGGGGTTGAATAAGTTTCTTCTGAGATATCATCTTGTTCTTTCACAGCTTCTTCCATAACAGCAGAGCTGCCGCTAAACATTCTTATACTTAAAATATAAATCAGTAAAATTTCAACCAATAGCAAAAGGAAAAGAAGAAAAGACCCCTCTTTCCTCCCCATAGTATTAACTATAAAAAGTACCGGAGAAGAAGTATCCATCTCTAAAAAGACTTTTAAAAACAGCACCAGTGTTATAAATGGTAAAATAGTACTTGTAAGTAAAATTATCCACTTAACACTGAAATTTCTCCTGTAAGCTAATATTGCTGCTGCAAATATATACAATGGAATGTAAAATGATACATAAACGAAACTTTCTTTCAGGAAATCTCCGGAGACATTACTAATCCCCAAAAAACTTAAACTTATAACTGTAAGGAAGAAAGCTCCAAGTAATCCGAGTACAGCTGCTGAAAAATATGATAATCTACCTCTATACATGAGTCACCCTTACTTCGTTATCGGATTCTTAAAAGAAAACTGAACTATCTCAGCTTTTTGCGCTGTACCACATTTTGTATTTAACAAATAGCTCTTCTCTAATATAGGACTACTACCTGGCGCAAAATAGCCATGCAATCGTAAAAATAGGCCACATCGCAAAAGCCTGTTATGAGAAGTCTCCTGTCAAGTGCATAAATCTATTATGCTAAAACTATTCCCAAATCTTTTCCTCAATCTCATTTCCGGTAATTCACCGAATAATTACAATAAAACAGAAGAAATGAAGGATTTCGCCCGGCCATAACCAAACTGTGATTCGCGTATTTTACCGCACTTTAATTTCCGTCCAGAACAGGTTGCCACTATCTGAAATCATGGATCAATGTTCTCCTCTCAGAACTCATTGCCAATAGGCTTTTTGCTCGTGGATCTCTATTCTTAATTCAGCCCTTTACCCTTCATTTCTCTGTTAATCCTCTTCACCCTTTCTCATATTCCTATGAGCATTTTATCTGGCCAGTCATCATTCCCCACACAAATCCT
>DAOWMA010000218.1 GCA_030643345.1 Spirochaetaceae bacterium | reverse complement strand
TCTTTTTGGTGAATCTGTATATCTTCGTCCTTTCTCCTATTCGGAACCTGGAATCGGTCTTGGAATAAGTCATGCACCATGGGTTGTTTTTGTTTCGACCCCTGTAGGTGCATATTTTAGACCCGGCAACGCAAAGGCCAGAGTAACAGACAGTATAAGGGCCTTTAAGGGCGGTACCGGCTGGATTAAGTGCGATTCAAACTATGTTATTCCTATTCTTGAAAAGAAAAAGGCTGAAGCTGACGGTTTTATGGAAACCATTTTTCTGGATGCTGAAAACCATAAATATGTTGAGGAGGGGTCCTCCTGTAATATATTCTTTCTATTAAAAAACGGTACTTTAGTAACTCCAAAACTGGAAGATACAATTTTACCGGGTATTACAAGAAAGAGTTTGTTAACTCTGGCAGAAGACATGGGCGTAAAAACAGAGGAGCGTAAAATATCCATAGAGGAAGCAATGTCTGACAGTAAAGAGTGTTTTGTTACAGGGACCGCAGCTGGTCTGGGTTATCTGGAATCCATTACAAAGGACGAGAAGACCGCCGTTTTTAATAACGGGAAAATGGGTGAATTATCGGAGACACTTCTTAAAACCCTGAAAGGTATCCAATACGGAAAGGTGGAAGACAAATTCGGGTGGATGCGTTCCGTATAAAAAAACAAAATGTGATTTATGAATTCATGATGTAGGGGCAGTCACGAGGGATTTGCTTTGCAAACCCTCGTGGCTGCCCGTACGGGGTATCGACGGCCCACAAAAATATCAACGGCCCACGGGGTATCAACGGCCCACAGGGTTTGAACACAACCCCAATGGTATCATCGGCCCACGATAGAATCAACGGGCGCCATACGTTTCGGCAGATCCACAAATATTTGTAATTCGTAATCGGGTATTGGATAGATCATCTTTCTTTGATTAAGAGATGCCAGATTGATTGCTTCTGTGCGCTTCATAGTATCCTGATTTCTGGTAAGATCATCAAAATAACCGGTTGACCGGGTAAAACTGACCATTGCAGCTGTGAATTTGGAAGGGTCCCCTGTTCGTTCAAACAAACCGTACAGGGTTACACCCATATTGTTATATGCTTTTATTAAATTTTTCACCATCGTCCTGTGGTCTTCTCTCTCATCAATTCTAATGCTGTATTCTCTGCTTAATTTCTGTTCCAGAATATCAAGCAGATGATTATAGTAACCCTGAGCGGCAAAATAATCATTCCTCTGAAAAAGTGTATTTCCGGTTGCATACAGAAGATTACCGTTTACAGAATAAGGTCCTGCAGCATTGTAAAAATCCAAAAGGGCCTCTCTAAAGTTCCTGCTCCTGTATCTTATATACCCCTTATTATAATAGATTTCCGGAGAATAAAATCCTTCTCTTTCTGCTTTTTCATACTGATCAAGTGCAATATTCGGATTTTCGCTGATATAGTAGTATATGTGCCCAAGATCAGCATAAAGCCTTCCAAAGTCTTCTGCCATACCCTTTATAATATTTCTTTCTCTGGATTTTGTTAATATATCAATTCCAGCCTGATAAACCTCTTCTGCCTGGAGATATTCCTGCTTTATATAAAACCTTTCTCCCTGCCTGCGCAGAGTGTCAATATTTACTAATAAATTTCTTCTGCTTAAGGGCTGTTTATTATCAAGATTTATCAATGTTCTTTTTAAAGCTTTATCTTCCTCAGCACCCTCTCCTGTCATATTAAACAGTCTTGCAAGCTGATAATGGATCTCAGGAAGCCCATCTTCTACTTTTTTTGCCCTGAATAACAGCTCCTGAACATCCGATATATCCTGCCGGTCTATCTGGTAACCGGCAAGTTCTGCATATGCACCGGGATCTATCTCCAGTTCCGGATCGGCTTGAAATCTTTCCTTTAAAATATTAACTTCTTTTGCATTCCTGGTCCTTATAAAGTACTTCAGCATTCTGAAAAGAATTTTATTCTCCACACCGTAGGTGCTCATAATTTTTGCATAGGCAAGCCTTGCATCTTCGTATCTTGTTTTATCTTCCCAGCCCCAGTCCAGATAAATATCCCCAAGGAGAAGCAGTGCATCGTAATCTCTTTTATATTTTTTACTTTCTTCAAGAAATGCATTCAACAAGTCAGTAGAATGCTCATAATCTGCAAGCTTTTCAAATTCCATAGTGGCATAATCTATTGTTCCCTTTTTATCAAAGGGATAATTTTCAAGAAGCTTGTCATATTGCTCTCTGGCAAAGGTCCATTGATCTGCCTCTATATATCCTTCTGCATAACGGTAAAATTGTTTTTTTACTTTGTATTTATCAAAAGCCTGATCGAAAAAATCTGATGATGATTCATAATTACCATTTTCCAGCTGTTTATAGCCTCTGTTGTAAAGAATGTGAGCATGCACTGGTTTGTAGATAAAATTATAACTGACAAAACTTAAGGCAGCAATTATTACAGTACTTATTGCAAATATCTTTAACAGGGGTAATACATTATGTATAAATGTATACTGAAGGGAACCCTTTTCCTCTTCAAAATCAAGTCCTGTTCTTTTTTCATAATTTGCAGGAATTTTTATTTTCTTTCCGGTTATTCTGCTGGTAATACCCGCAATTTCTTTCGGAGATTTCCCTTCTGCAAGAGCATCAATTAATTTCTTTAAAGGAGGTCCTGTTAAACCCTTTTCACCAATTTCCTCTTCGATAATTAACTTCAAATTCCGGGGAAGATTAAAGAGAGAAGCCTTTACTTTGTCAAAAGTATCCTCATCTATCCCGAACTCTTCCTCTTCAAGGTCCGAGTCAACTTCCCCTTCGGCAATCTCAGGGACCAAATCATCAGATATTGATAAATCTTCTTCCAGAACGCCAAAATCCTGTCCCAGATCTCCTAAATCAAACTCATCTATTTCCAGCTCTTCATCAAGACTTTCATCACTTATTTCAAATTCACCAGGATCCAGATCACCTGCATCGGAATCATCAAGAGATAGTTCCTCTTCATCCCCTAAATCTATCTCGTCTCCCGGTAATCCAAAATCATCAGAATTATCTATATCATCAAAGCCGGAATCTCCACCGGAAAGATCAAAATCAAGATTCTCATCTATATCCCCGGGTTCACCAATTGCTTCTTCCGGAGTAGGACCGGATTCTTCTGCTCCAAAGTCAAAATCATCTTCTGCAGACAGATCCAGCTCTTCGGCAAATCCAGGGCCATCTTCAGAGAGGTCCAGCTCCTGTAACCCTTCTCCCCCGAATACATCCTCCGGCTCTCCCGCCTCCGGTCCTCCGGTCTCCAGTCCTGTTTCCCCTTCATCAAAACCAAGATCTTCATCCGAAAGCCCCAACTCTTCAGCAAATCCAAGGTCCTCATTCTCTTCAGTAATTCCAGGTTCCAGATCATCAGAGAGTTGCTCCGGCTCTTCTTCCTCTGCCCCATCTTCCGGTTTGCCCATCTTCGGTTCTCCGGTTTCCTCTTCTCCCGTCTCCGTTATTACTATATCTTCCGGAGCATCAAATCCATCCATATCAAAAACCGGCCCACCATCATCAAGATTAAAATCAAAATCGTCAAATCCTTCTCCGGTCTCAGATTCTCCAGTCTCCATTCCCTCTTCTTCAACATCTGCAAAATCATCAAATAGTACGTTCAGATCATCAGAAAGACCAGTTTCAGGAGGGCCTATATCAACAGGGACCTCACCTTTGGCGGCAAGGATTCCCGGTTCATCCCCAATAGAGAGCAGGTTTGATTTTATTACATTCAGTTCATCAAGAGTCGGCATAGTTATTCCTGTTCATAAATTTCGGATAATAAGAGAAATTTATGAGAGTTTTTTATGGGTCTAAAGATCATCATTATTTTACCGACCATATTTATAGTATGACAGATAAACCAATTAAGAGTTTCATTGCAGTCTCCATTCTTTTAATATTAGTCAGTATGACTGTTTTCGGAATGGAAGGGAACAGTTTGAGTATTCATATTGTAGTTTCCGAACTGACTGAAGCACATAGCCCCATGTTTATAGATAATCACATTCTATTCAGCTACTATGAAGGGAAAAAGTATATTAGAAGAGTTGCTATTGCATTTGAATCTGATAATTACAGGCAAGTCTGTCCCTTTATGAGAAATGAGTATAATGTATTCTTTTTTATAGCAGAAATACCGGAAAAAACGGACAGCATTAACTACAGGCTGATTGTAGACGGTGTATGGACACACGATCCGGCAAACGAAAATAGTTTTCTAAGTTCTGAACAACTTAGAGTCTCAAGTCTTGATATCCCGAAAAGGTTTAATGAATATTTTACTACACCTCTAATTAATGATGATGGTAAAGTCCGGTTTATTTATAAGGATAAGGGAAATAAACACATCTACCTTAGTGGGAATTTCAACAACTGGGACCCTTTTATGTTAAGAATGACAGAAGATAAAAAGGCCCCTGGAACATATGCAATTTCTCTACGAATGTCACCCGGCAGACATTATTATACATTTATATCTGATGGTGTCACAATTCAGGACCCCAATAATCCCAGAAAAGCCATAGACAAAAG
>DAOWMA010000261.1 GCA_030643345.1 Spirochaetaceae bacterium | reverse complement strand
CGACACCAGAGACGTGTAGATAAAATAATGGAACTGGAAACACAATCTTGATCTTTTTTATCATATATAATTGACACTATTACATATTTTTCTTATCTTCTATGGGAAATGGAAATGTGTACAGACGCACGGCAATGCGTCTCTACAATGGATATAATTTACCCGTCATAAGGAAAAATATATAAATGAACGAAAAATATTTTACCCTGGAACAAACACTCTTTGAAATAACAGAAAATCACCCTGCAACTATTGCTGTTTTCTCTGCAAACGGATTCCCACAAATGGAAGATGAAGAAAAAAGAAAAAGCTTTGGAAAAAATATTACTCTTAAAACAGCTCTTTCCTTTCAGAACAGAGATCCTGAAGCATTCTCTAAAATACTTATTTCCAGTATAGAAAAAGATATGCCGGGAAGTGATGTAACTCTGGGAGGAGAACTAAAGAGGGGGGCGGGGGCTCCAGAAGGTGACAAAGTAAAAGTAATCGGTCTCCTGCCCTGCCCTGTAAGAATTCCTCTTTTAGAAGCCTTTGGTACGTTTATGGAGGCCTTTGAAAAAACTCATAATATTGAAATAGAGTACGAACTTAAAGCCGCGGCTATGGGACTGGACTGGGTAGAAAAAAACCTTGCAGAAGTTAACGATCAGTCCGGAATTCCGGATTTGTTTATTTCTGCCGGATTTGATCTTTTTTTTGATGAAAAAAGATTTGGTAAATTGAAGACAGCAGGTGTTTTTAGTGACGAAGTCAATTTCAAAACAGAAAACATCTCTTTTAAAGAGTATAATTTAAAAGATCCCAGAGGACACTATTCTATGATAGGAGTTGTACCTGCTGTTTTTCTGGTTAATACAAACGAACTGGGAGACCGGGCAGTCCCTGTTAGCTGGACAGATATACTTAAACCGGAATATGAAAACAGTGTATCATTACCAGTAGGGGATTTCGATCTTTTCAACGCAATTCTATTAAACATTCATAAGAATTTTGGTAAAGAGGGAGTAGAAAAACTGGGAAGAAGTCTTTTAGATTCTCTACATCCTGCAGAAATGGTTAAAAGTGAAAAAAAGAGTAAAAGACGACCTGCAATAACAATTATGCCCTACTTCTTTACAAAAACAATTAAAGAGGGATCTGTTATGAAGGCCGTATGGCCTTCTGACGGTGCAATTTTAAGCCCAATATTTATGCTGTCTAAAACAGACAGAATTAATAAACTTAAAGATGTTATTAATTTCTTTGCTTCTAAAGAAGTTGGAGAAATACTATCCCATAGTGGTTTATTTCCAAGTACAAATCCAGGTGTAGACAACAGACTCAAAGAAGAGAACTCTTTTATGTGGCTGGGTTGGGATTATATATATTCAATAAATATTGCAGAAACAATTAAAGAGTGTGAAAAAATATTTGATAATTCCATTAGAGAGGTAATTGGCGCATGAATCTTGTTACAGTCTCCGGGCCTCCCTCTGTAGGGAAAACCTCGGTAATTCTAAAAACTATTTCTTCTCTTAAAAATCGGGGTTTAAAAGTTGGTGTTGTGAAGTTTGACTGCCTTTTTACTGACGATGATGTTTTATATGAAAAAGCAGGTGTAATGGTACAAAAAGGGCTATCAGGAGGGCTGTGCCCGGACCATTACTTTGTCAGCAATATTGAAGAAGTTACCCAGTGGGGTCTTGAAAACAAATTTGATATTTTAATTAGCGAATCCGCAGGTCTATGCAACAGATGCTCCCCTTATATTAAAGGCATAAAGGCTGTTTGTGTAATTGATAATCTTAGTGGTATAGGAACTCCAAAGAAAATTGGCCCCATGCTTAAGAGTGCAGATATTGTAATAATTACCAAGGGAGATATAGTTTCCCAGGCAGAGCGGGAGGTATTTGCATCCAGAGTACATAGTGTTAATCCTGCAGCAACTATTCTCCACGTAAACGGACTCACAGGTCAGGGGAGCTTTGAACTTTCAACACTTCTTTTTGACAAAAATGAAAATATTACTACACTTAAGGGAAAAACCCTTAGATTTTCCATGCCTGCAGCCCTGTGTTCCTACTGTCTTGGAGAAACAAGAATAGGCGAAAGCTACCAGATGGGTAATGTAAGAAAAATTGATCTTGGGAAAAAGGAGATATAGAAGTGGCAGTTCTTACAGAATTGGATCTTAGGCATGAAAAAATTAATACCATACTAACAAGATATCCCTTTGCAGAAACTTTTTTGACAAATAATGGAATTGATGTTGCCAATTCCCGAGATAACTCTATGGATGATTATTTTAAAAGTCTTGATGCTGAGCACATAGAAGATCATGCAATAGATCCTGAACACCTACTAAATCAGTTTGATCAGTTTATTAACCAAATGCTTTCTTTTCTTGGAGAAGATAGTAAAGTAGTTGAATCCATAACTATTTTACCCGGTCACGATAAATCCGGGAAAACTGAAAACTTTACAGAGTTTATTATTCGAAAAAACGAAATTGTATCTATAGTAGGACCTACAGGCTCCGGTAAAAGCAGGCTTCTTGGAGATATTGAATGGGCGGCACAGAAGGATACCCCAACAGGCAGGAGTATCCTGATAAATGAAAAAATACCGGATAAAAAATGGCGCTATTCCTCATCTGAAAAACTTGTAGCACAGCTTTCTCAAAATATGAATTTTGTAATGGATATGTCCGTATTTGAGTTCCTTGAACTTCATGCAGAAAGCAGAATGGTTACAGACAGTAAAACTATTATTAAAAGAATAATAGAAGAAGCAAATAATCTTGCCGGAGAGATGTTTGATCCCGATACTCCTATTACAGCATTAAGCGGAGGGCAGTCCAGAGCTTTGATGATTGCAGATACGGCAATTTTGAGTAAATCTCCCATTATTTTAATTGATGAAATTGAGAATGCCGGTATTGATAGGAAAAGAGCTCTTAAACTTCTTCTTTCCGAAGAAAAAATTGTACTTATAGCAACTCATGACCCCGTTCTTGCCCTTATGGGTAATAGAAGAATAGTTATTAAAAATGGCGGGATTATTAAGGTAATAGAAACAACAGAAGAAGAAAAAGAAATACTAACAGAAATTGAAAAACTGGATAGAAAAGTTAACGTTATGAGAGAAAAACTAAGAAATGGTGAAAAGTTGACATCCTGATTTTGGAGTCAAAAAGGCTGGTCGCAAACAAGTTTGCTGCTCGCCTATGCACCGAAGGAGTATAAAATGCATGATGGATGCGCAGGTAGTTTTGAAACAGGACAGCAGGTAGTAGATAAGGTAAGAACTATGGGATTTGCAGAACAGATAATGCCCATGCCCCTGGATATAAAATGTGAGGAATGTGGAAATACTTTTTCCATGGAAACATTTGAATCAAAATGTCCCGAATGCGAAATGGTCTATGGTGTAGTACCATGCCATGCTTTCGATGCAGCAAATGTGGTCCTTGCCGGAAAAAATTACTAAATATTTTTGTAATTTAATAAGTTCAGTAGTATATAAAACCAGCCTTCGGGCTGTTTTTTTATAATATCCTCAAACGCTTTATACGCAGCAGATCCACATAGTACTTTTTAATAAGACCCATCTGTCTGTGAATAGAAAGCAGGTCCCTCCCCTTACCTACTTCTGCCATAACAGTATTAAGCTCTCTAACCGACAAATATTCACTCAAGGCCTGAAAAACCTGCAATTTATCATCATTCTTTAATGAGTCTATCCAGACTTCAATATCATCTGTAAACAAAATTTAATCCGGTATTTTATTAAAAGGAACCGGAAGCAGGTCTTTCAGAAGTATTTTCTTCTCTATTCCTTTTGTGGTTGCAAGATAGATTGGAAAGTCAGGGGGACAAAACTCAGAAAATACCTGCAGGCATAATGCACAGGGAGGCGAAGCCGGCTGGGACCCTGTAACAACAACACAAAAATCAAAATCAACCTTACCAAGGGCTGCTATAGAACTTACAATAGCTGTTCTTTCAGCACAGATTGTACCACCATAGCTTGCATTCTCCACATTACACCCGGG
>DAOWMA010000202.1 GCA_030643345.1 Spirochaetaceae bacterium | reverse complement strand
TAATCGCTGCTCCAGCCATCTTTTATGATTTGGCTTCAGTTCTCCGATATTTTCTTCCAGCCATTTAATGTCCCCTGTAAGAATCGCAAGTTTTTCAGCACTGGTAAGATTGTAGTCATCCAGGGCTGCACTTCCATAGTAGAAAAGATTTGCAACAAAATCATTATCTTTATCTGCTTTGTCCAAAACTCTTAAGACTTCATCATGATGAATCATCTCCTGAGGTTCTTTTTCCTGGCTTGCAGTTTTACTTATTGCAGTTTTTATTGTTTTAAGAAGTGCTTCGGGCAAAAAGGGTTTTTCAAGATAGTCCGATGCTCCCAGTTTCATTGCACCTACAGCAGATTGTACAGTGGCATAACCGGTTAAAATTACTACAGGTGTTTCCGGTTTTGCCCGTTTAATATCCCGTAGAATACGCATCCCGCCAATTTCAGGCATTTTAATATCAGTTAGTACCAAATCGAAATTTTCAGCTAATGCCAGTTCCAGGCCTTCTCTGCTTTTTGTTGTTACTTTTAGAATATATGGTTCTTTGGAAAGAATTCTCTGTATACTATCCAGAACAATCTGTTCATCATCAATTACAAGAAGTTTTTTACTCATTTGTATCTCCTTTTAACATTTGTATTTAATTTATTTCCTTGTTAGCTGGCATTGCAGTTATTGTTTCTTTTACAGCAGTCAGCAGTTCCTCCGGTGTAAATGGCTTGGAGAGAAAATCCATCTTTTTTTCTTTAATTATTTCTGAAAATGATTTTGGTTCCATATACCCGCTTATTATCAGAACTTTTGTACCAGGATGATCATCTTTGATCTTACCCGAAAGGGTAAGACCATTACAACCTGGCATAACAATATCTAAAATAATCAGGTCGTATTTATGTTTTTCTATAATCTCAATACCTTCGGTTGCAGACGGACAGATAGTAACTGAATAATTTTCTGATTCCAGAATCCGTTTGCAGCTTTTAAGGACTATTTCATTATCATCTATAACAAGAATATCTTCTTTACTCATCTTTTTTATCCAATGGCAGGTGAATAATAAAGGAGCTGCCTTTACCTATCTGGCTTTTTACAGATATTGTGCCTCCATGATGCTCAATAATACCAAGTGAAACCGAGAGTCCCAATCCGGTACCTTTTCCCACCTCTTTTGTTGTAAAGAATGGATCAAACAGTCTATCTAATTGTTCAGGAGAAATACCGCATCCGCTATCAGCTATAATGATTTCAATTTCTTTATGCTTTCCATTTTGAGTTTCCAAATTATATCTTGTAGAAATAGTGATGTTACCTCCCGGATCTGTAGCATCGATTGCATTTATAAGAATGTTCATTATTACACTTTGGAATTGACTCCGATCCAGTGTTATTTTTTGAATATCAGCTCCAGGGTCAAAACATAAAAATACACGTTTGACAAGTGCCTGATTTTCTATCAGGCTAATTGTTTCCCCTATTTCTTTATTAATATCACTTAGTTCCGGATTAAGTTTGATTTGACGTGAGAAATTCAATAACCCCTTAACTATTTCCTTTACCCGGTCTGTAGCTTTGGCAATTGTTTCCAGATCACTCCTCATTTCGGAGTCCAGATCCTCTCTCCGTAACAGCATATGGGTAAAAGTAAGCACTCCGGTTAAAGGATTATTAATTTCATGTGCGACACCGGCTGCCAGTCTGCCTACACTTGCCTGTTTTTGAGAAATAATCAGCCGCTTCTCGCTTTCCTCTTTTTGGTGAATGTTTTGTTCTCTGAGAGTAATGATCATTTCCATAAAAGTTTTTTGGAGAATTCCCATTTCGCCTTTTGATATTTTACCCATTTCCGGATACAAATCCCCACTGGATACTTTTTTACTTATTTTTATTAATTCATAAACCGGATGCAAGACCAATATTGAAAGAATGTATCCAAGTAATACAGCTATAATAATACCTGCAGCAGTTATGGCAACAAATACCAGTAAAGTATTTCTTTTAAAATCTACGTATTTGCTCTCAATAACACCTACACTGAGCACTCCTTTAATATTGCCATGATAATCTTTTATAGGTTTATAAGCTGTAATATTCCAATCATCGACAACAAATGCTCTGTCAATCCACGATTCACCTTCTATTAATACTTTTCTGCCCACTTCTTCTGATATTTGGGTCCCAACGGCACGGGCTCCTTTTTTTGTAAGAACATTAGTTGAAATTCTTAAATTCTTTAAGAATATGGTTACAGTACCAATATTTTGTCCTTTAAATGTTTCATTTTGAAAAACAGTTTTTCTTACTCTGTCAACAATCTCTATACTTTTGTTAAGAACAATACCCCCGTAAATTACACCCAGGAAAAGGTTGTCTTCATAGATTGGAACAGCAGCCGCTATTATCATGCAGGACATTTCTTCCGTAAGTCCCTGTGTTCCATCATCAGATCTATTGATCAGTTTAATCTTTATAGATTCCGCAAGTTCCGGATCTTCTGCCTTTATTTCTTCATGACTAAGAACAAAGGTTCCTGATACAGTTGATTTACTTTCCAGGGCCAGGAGAGCAACAGGATTTATCAATGAACCGGGAGTGTTCGGGGTATTACGGGATTGACGACAAAGCGTAGTTCTATCATTTTTTACAAAACCTGAAAAATCCAAATTCAGTATCTGAGCCAAATCTGTTAATCTATTTTCCATTTTTCGGGTGTTATCATTCGAAATACAATCTCCCCATCCCTGCTCCAGAGCGGTCAGGGAGAGGCCTGAATTTATCTGCTTCTCAACATTTGAATACATTTCAAGGGCTGTATTCAGGTCAAAGCAAATTCGGTTTTTTGCTTCACTGATAACAGCTTTATTTATTAAATATGTACCAAAAAAGAGAGATATCCCTCCAACCATGACTGTCATGCCAAGCAAACTTGCTATTAAATATAAGCGGATATTATGATTCACATTCTCCCTCAAATGATGATAAACCCATGTACTTGTGTTGTCAAACAGTCAATTAATCGATCGATTATTATTTGATCATACAATCCAGTTCATTAACCTGGCACTTACAAGTAGAGTTCCCTCAGGATCCATAACCTCTGCTTTGAAAAAGAGTTTCCTCCCTTTCTTTTCAGTAAGGGATGCTTTTACAGTAATGTATTCATAATCTCCACTAACAGGTTTCCTATACTTTAAGCTCATGTCTCTTGTGAAATTTATTGGTCCCACAAGCATACTTAAAGGACCTACAGCATTATCAACCGCAGCCGCTATCATTCCCCCCTGCATACTGCCAAAGGGATTTAAACTACATTCCGGTACCGGAAATTTTACTTCTATTTTTGCATTTTCAGGATCAATTTTTATAAATTCAGCATTCATAGAGAGAAAAACAGGCGGTGGCAATACTACTTTATCAAAGCCCTCCGGATAGTGCTGTTTTGCCAGTTGTATAAAATATTCCATCGAATTTTTATTATCCATATTCTTAACTCCTTTGGTTTTTTACGTTTTAAACCTTTGCACAACTTAAGCATAATGTCTATGATGACCGGAAATAGCTTTAAACGATAGGGGGATATTATGCGAAATGCAGTAGTTTTATCATTTTTGTTTTTATTTATTACCGTTTCGGTTCTATTTTCTGCGGGTTCCTTTGAAGCAGGACTGTATAAGGATTATACCGGGGAAAGCCTTAATTATCGTATTTACATACCCGATGGATTTTTAGAAAAACCAATAGTCATCCCTGAGTCCGGGTATCCTATTTTACTATTTTTTCATGGTTCAGGGCAGAGAGGGTGGGATAATCTTTTACAGGTGATTGGCAGCCCTCAGTATATCCTGAAAATTACAAAAAAGCTGAACGAACCGATAATTATTGTTGTCCCTCAGTGTCCTTCGGGTAAACAGTGGGTAGATACTCCTGGAGATAATACATGCCATATAATGGATGATAATCCCACAATATCCATGGGTCTTACAATGAAATTGCTTGGGAACATCATAGAAGAGTATCCTGTGGATATACATAGAATTTATACTGCTGGCTTTTCCATGGGTGGATTTGCGGTATGGGATATCCTCCAGAGGATGCCTGGCACTTTTGCAGCTGCCATTCCTGTCTGCGGCGGAGGCGATGAAACTCTGGCAGAGCTGATAAAGAGGGTGCCTGTATGGGCATTCCATGGTGAAAATGACACAGTAGTTCCACCGGATCGAACCAGAAATATGATTAATACTCTTATTGAGGTTGGAGGGATTCCTCTTTATACTGAGTACAAAAAAACAGGTCATAATTCATGGACAAAAACCTTCAGGAACAAGGAAGTTGTCCGTTGGCTATTGGACCAGAAGAGATAAAGGATTATTGATATGTATAGATTATTTGTTGCAGTTCCAATTCCTGATAATATAAAGAACAGTCTGTTACGTCTGAAAGCAAATATTTCGGGTGCGAAATGGACACAGGAAGATCAGCTTCATATAACCTTAAAATTTATAGGTGAGGTTGAAGGACAGGTTTTCAGGGAGATTAGAAATAAGTTGTCAGAAATAAAAATGGACCAATTCCAATTACAAATAAAGGGAGTAGGCTATTTCCCTCCTGGTAGTTCCAGTAAACGAAGTGTTCCGAAAGTTTTGTGGGCAGGAATCGAAGAGATAACTTTTCTAACAAGGTTAAGAAACAGAATCGAAGGTTCTTTGAATGAATGTGGAATAAAAAGGGAAAGCAGGAAATTTAATCCCCATATAACTCTGGTCCGTTTGAAGAATTCCCACTTCCACAATATTACAGATTTTTTATCTATCCACAGTACCTTTAAATCAGATAGTTTCCCTGTTGGAGAATTCAGACTCTATTCAAGTAAACTGTTACCAGGAGGTGTAGTTCATACTATTGAGGC
>DAOWMA010000159.1 GCA_030643345.1 Spirochaetaceae bacterium | reverse complement strand
TCAAGGCCTTCAAGGACTTTTGCTCTTATTATCGGGGCCATCTCGCCTACACCTGCAGTAAAGACAAGTGCGTCTACACGTCCAAGGGCTGCAGCATAAGAACCAATGTATTTTTTAAGTCTGTATGCTTCAATTTCAATGGCAAGTTTCGATCTGGCATCCCCTTTTTCAGCAGCTTTCTGGATATCTCTTCTGTCAATATACTGTCCGGTAATTCCAAGAAGACCGCTTTTCTTATTCAGGGCCTTTTCAATCTCTTCAGTTTTAAGATCAGTACTGTTCATCATATAATGAATTATGGCAGGATCAAAATCGCCGCTTCTGGTTCCCATTACAAGACCTTCCAATGGTGTAAGACCCATGGAAGTATCAACTGAAATACCATTTTTTATTGCGCATATACTGGCGCCGTTCCCAATGTGGCAGACAATTGAATTAACCTCGGCAGGATTTTTACCCAGAAGTACAGCTGCTCTTTTTGAGACGTAGAGAAAAGATGTTCCGTGATAACCGTATCTTCTGACATTGTATTTTTCATACCATTCATAAGGAAGAGCATAAATATAGGCTTTTTCAGGCATAGTTTGATGCCAGGCTGTATCCATTATTGCACACTGGGGAACATCCGGAAGAACAGCCTGGGCTGCTTCGATCCCCTGAATATTTGCCGGATTGTGCAGAGGAGCAAGGTCCTGTACTTCCTTAAAAGTTGCAAGTGCTTCATCGTCAATTATCAGGGATTTATTGAACTTCTCTCCCCCCTGAACAACCCTGTGCCCAACTGCTTTAATTTCACTCATATCTTTGATTGCACCGACTTTTGGATCTATTATTGTTTCAATTATTAACTTAATTGCTTCGGTATGATTTGAACAGGCCTGCTTTTTTACATACTTTTTCTCACCGGTCCTGTTATGCTCGATCACTGAATCATGTCCTACTCTTTCAACAATACCGCTTGCAAGAACTTCCTTCTTTTGCCAGTCGTACACCTGGTATTTTGCGGATGAACTGCCGCAATTGAGGGTTAATATAGTCATTTTATCTCCTTTTAGAAAACTGATTTTTACCTATTTTCACAGGAAACAGTGGAAAAAGCAATAAATAATTTGTAATAATTTGATTTTTTATGTTTTTTACAGGTTTTATTGAAGCAGGATCATAAAATTACCAGTTATAGTAGTTATGGGGATAATAAAATTTACTTTATTCTTTTTTATATTTCTGGTTCTGAAAATCTTTCTGCTAAGGGGAAGTGAGATAGAGAGTAGATTGGATGACAATGAATTTATTACGAGAGTAATTTATCGGGAAGCAGATTATTCTTTTTGTTTAATAACTGATTCAGACCAGGACACATCTGATACTGATTTGGATTTCTCATTTGAATCCCGCTTAATCAGGGCCGGCAGAGTAAAAAAAGAGGGTTTTTGGAGAGAAATCTTTAACCCTCTAAAGGTTTCGGCCGGCTCCGATCTGTTTCGCGAATCTCCAGGTCTGGGAAAAGATTATTCCCTCTATACCGGAGGGCCCTATGGACTTTCTCTGGGAACGGAAAAAGGTCCCGGCATTAATGTTCTTTTTACAAGTGGTTTCTGGATAGGCGGCAACTATACAATTGGATCAGATCACTTATTAGTAAGGGCCCTTGTTTCGATTACTGAAAATGTGAAAACACCTTCTGATGACTGGACGAGTGATTTTCCAATTGTTCCAGTATCAAATCCCATCCACATGGGCCTGCAGTCAATTTTTAGATGGAGCAATTATAAACTTGATTATTTGGGTGTGCTTTCCGGAAACAATATATATAAAGCCGGATCATACAATCGTATGTATATTGAATTACTCTGGAAGAAAATAAAAGTAAAAGGTTTTGCCGGAATAACAGATCCGGATTTTATTACTGCAAATGTTAACCTGTCGAAGGATAAATATCTACTAAGTCTATGGATTGGAATTTATCCTGTAAGGTATTGGGAAACTATAATAAAAACCCAATACAGTGAAGAACATCCGCCAGTTCTAGCTGATGCATATCTTCCCACCTCAGGCAGTTCTTCGATAAAAATTAAATATGATAATTCAAATTTACTTTTCTCTACAGAGTTCGGTCAGCAATTTAATTTTGACAGTGATGGAGAAGAAACTGTGGAAAATAAATTTGACACCAGAATAGGAGTTTCCTGGTTATTGTCATTGTTTAGCGGGATTGGTTTTACTTCAGATTTTGATTCCCTTTCAGAGAGAAGGTTTGAACTGGAATTAAAATGTTCTCTTGGTAAGTCTGACGTGGAACTGGTTTACAAATATAAAGAGGAAATATTTGAACCGGTGGACCAGCATACGTTTCAGGTAAGGGTTAATCAGAAATTCAACAGTGGAACTGCTTTCTGTAAGGTCGACCTTAAAGAGGGGTGGCTGCTAAAGGGTTTAACAGTTGGGTTTAAAACTATTTTTGGGTAATGGGAAGAATAGTCTTATTAGAGGTTCTTAGTGTGAATAATTATAATGAAAACATATTATTCCTTGGCGTATTTATTGTTTTCTCAATACCTGCCTGTCTGGTGGATATTAAACGGAAAAGAATCCCGAACTGGACTGTTTTCAGAGGAGCAGCACTTATCTTTGTTATGCGATTATTTATTTTTGGAGATTCGCCGGGAAGGGTTGTTCTTGAGATGCTGACAGGGTTTTCAATATTTTTACTAATCCGGCTGCTTACAGGAGGGAATCTTGGAATGGGAGACGTAAAGTTTGCAGTTTTTATGGCCGTCTTTGCAGGTTTCCCAGGTTGGTTTATTGCCACCGGATTAGCCTCTGTCCTGGGGCTTGGATTTGCATTGACAGGATTAATCTCAGGAAAGCTGAATAAGAATTCGAAGGTCCCTTTTGCACCCTTTTTAACAGTTGGAAGTATTGGTGCATACCTTCTGAATTGCTATATTTTATCAGATTTCAAGGTTTGGATATAATGAAGAAATTATATTTAATACTGCTATTAATGGGTACTGTTTTTTTATTGTCTGCCCAGGAAATAAAGCAGATGGAATTCGTAAACCAGTCGATAAAGGATATTCTTTTTACCCTGGCGCAAGCAACAGGAACATCAATTATCCCTGACGATACTGTGGATGGACAAGCATCGTATCATTTTAGTAACACCAATCTTGAGATTGCTTTAGAAAATTTCCTTGATCCATATGGTCTCTATTCCTGGAAAAAAGACGGAGTCTATTACGTTTCGAAGATTATGGTTAAGTATGATGATGCAGCCGGGGCATTGTCACTTTTTGCGAAGAATGTGGAACCGGGGTTGATCTTTGAGAAGATATCAAAAGAGATAAAGTCAACTATTCTTTATGATGCTCTTCCCAGGGAGCGGTTAACAGTAAATGCTGAATCACTCCCCGTTGTTAGAGTAATTGAAATTGTAATGCGTCGTTTTACTGACTATGAAATTGAAAGTTCTGATGACTATTTTTATGTAAAGAGACGATCAGCGAAGCAGGATATTTTTTCCGAAAAAGGTACAGTTACAATTAAATCGGAGAACGGCCTGTTTTCGATATCTGCGGATTCTATTCGATTGTCTGATGCATTATTTCAGCTCTTTTCAGAATCCGGATATGAATACTCAATGATGAAAAGAGGGGATTCTATTCTGGAGAACATACATTTTAAAGAGAAGTCATTCGATGAATTACTTCGTCTTTTGCTGGAGCGGAGCGATGGGGATTTTACTGTGCGGGAGGATATCTATTATATCTTTGATGTTTCAAGAAACGAAATCCTTAAAAAGATGAACAATATTGAATATATAAAATCAAACAATATCCCTGTGGAAATGCTTCCGGCACTGTTCCCTTCGGGGCTTGCAAGTTCTTCGATTTTTAAAATAGACAAGGAGAATAATGCAATTATTCTTTCCGGCAGTTTTGAAGAGATTACACCTATAAGGGATTTTATCACAAAACTGGAAGCTGAGTATGAAGAAAAGCAGGTATCAAAACTTTATCTTTCCTTTCTTACTGTGGATGAGCTTTTAAAGCTGATTCCTGATCGCTTGAAGAAACTTCAAATTACCCGAACAGGCAGCCCCCGTGTATTTATCATAGAGGCAACTAAAGAGAAGATAGATGATTTCATCTCTTTTGTACGTATGATCGACAGGCAGAATGAAGGGAAGGCTATCCATCTTAAGTATATCAGGGCAGAAGACCTGTTAAAAAACCTTCCTCCTTCTACCTGTGAAAAGGATATTGTCAAATCAACAGATCCAAACATGGTTTTTTTTAAGGGTTCTGACGAGAAGCTGGAGCGATTCCTTAAAGAACTGGAATATATTGATAAACCTATTCCTCAGATACGGTATGAACTTCTTGTTGTTCAGTATCAGGAGAGTAAAAATAAAGAGTTCGATATTACAATTGGAAACGAAATAATGCAAGGGAGTGCACAGACTACAGTTCTTGGTACTCTGGGAAATCTTATTAATCTGAATCTCGATATAGTTAGTACTTTTGGGTATCTGTTTGCGATTGATTTGAATACAAAGATCGGTGAAGCAGAAGCAAGAGTAATGGCAGATACGACATTGAATGGTCTTACAGGGGAGGATATTAGCTTTCAGAACACCAATACATACAGATACAGGGATATGGAAATTGATCCTGATACAGGAGAAGTACAATCAACGGGTGTAACCCGGGAAATAACTTCCGGGCTGATAATCAGTATAAACGGCTGGGTTTCGGGTGACAACATGATAACAATGAATGTGAAATCTACAGTTTCAAAGCGGGGAGCGGATGTTTCTTCAAACGCCGGTAATCCACCTCCTACTTCGGAAAAAGTAATAAGTACCCATGTACGCACACCTTCCGGTAAGCCTGTAATAATAAGCGGCCTTCTTCAGCAGGAAAAAGACGTGGCCTATCAAAAGACTCCGATTTTGGGGAGCATCCCTCTTCTTGGATGGTTATTTACCAGTATGGTGGAGACTTTTACGAATACCGAGATGGTTATCTATATTGTTCCATATATCGAATATCCCGAACAGGAGGAGCTAACATGGGACAAAATTTTTAAAGGATACTATCAGAAATATTTTGATGGGAAGATAATATGGAACTAATTAAAGAGATTGACTTAGTTTCTATTTCAGATTACCTGCCTCTTCCTGATGGAAAAGATCAGTATAGTTCTGATTTTATAGAGGTCCATTCTTCGATTGTTTTAGAAACAAAAAAGACTTCAATTATTATAGGTATCTGCAATACTGATAATGTTGAATTAAAGGAAACTCTCTCCCATTTTCATGATAAAAAAATTATATACAGGAAAATTGAACACGATGAACTGTCAGAATATCTTGGAAAACTTCATTCGGACCTTAGTGATAAGGATTTATCATTTGAAATGGGGAAAGAGAAATTACTACTTGACAGAATAGCAAACGATGCACCGGTAATCAATTTTGTTAACAGTACAATTATCGAAGGAATTCGAAAAAGGTCATCGGATATACATATCGAGGCATTTACAGACACAGTGAAGGTTAGATACCGGATTGATGGAGTCCTTCAGACAGTCAATAAGATATCTCCTGCTATGTTCCCTGCTGTATCATCCCGAATTAAAATTATGTC
>DAOWMA010000083.1 GCA_030643345.1 Spirochaetaceae bacterium | reverse complement strand
TCGTTACGAATTTCGGTAAAGTCTGTATCCTGAGTTGAAACCTGATAGAAGAGGTGTTCCAGTTCGAGACCAATGTTAACATTGTGTATAACACAATTGCAATCACAGTCATATTTCTGGCACTTAAGTTCAACCGGAGCGAAATTAAGTACGCCACGGATACCTGTGTCAACCATCAGATCCAGGACGCTGGAAGCTTCCTCTCCCGGCACAGTAATTATACCTACTTTAATGTTGTTTTCAGAAACAAAATTCTTAAGCTTATCCATTCCAAGTATAGGTATGGATTCATCTA
Source organism: Spirochaetaceae bacterium (assembly GCA_030643345.1). Classification (GTDB taxonomy): domain Bacteria; phylum Spirochaetota; class Spirochaetia; order B11-G9; family B11-G9; genus JAJRQE01. Next base: position 7,437 of record DAOWMA010000083.1, on the reverse strand, counting down.
TTTTAATATTATCCGGAGATTTGTCGAAACCTGCCACCAGATGAATATCATCTGATGCAAATCCAGGATATTGCATTAAAGCCTGACCAATTCTTCCGCATCCCACAATTATGACATTCTGTGGTGTGTTTCTTCCAAGAATTACATCAAATTCTTCCACAAGCATGTCAATATTATATCCACCCCGTTTATTACCGGATAGATGAAGGGTAGAAAAGTCTTTTCTAACTAAAGCAGGGGTAACACCAATTGCATCTCCAAGATTGTTTGAGAAGACCCGTTCGAATCCAAGGGATTTTAACTTGTGAATCAACCGTTTATACTTTGTAAGTCTGAGAATAAATTCTTTATTCATTTGAATACTCGCTAAATTGTATTTAGAATATAAAACATCTAATATTGATATATTATTACGTTTCTAAATATATGTAAATACAATTTTATTTTATTTTCCATTAATAAATCGCTTCAGCATGAATATCTTTAGAAAAAACACAATAAATAATATTAATTCTAATCTTTACTCAATAAATAGTGATCTGGTTTTACAAAAAAATCTTATATCTATTTGCCATTCAACGTTTTTTACGCTAAAGTTAAAACAAACTAGAGTAATTGTTCCGGAGGTTTTATGTCTGTTGCAAGCGTAGAGGAGCTGGAGTTTTCCAATGATCTGATCTCGTTTATTGATGATTGGAAGGACCAACCTGGAAATCTGATAATGATTCTGCATAGAGTTCAGGAGGAGTTTTCATATATTCCCAGAGCTGCAGCTAAAAAGATATCTGAGATGCTTAATGTTTCTCTGTCAAAAATTTATGGAGTAATTACATTTTATCATTACTTTAAGATGGATAAACCAGGTAAGTACAATATCCAGGTTTGTATGGGAACTGCCTGTTACCTTAAAGGTGCTGAAGATCTTCTTGAAGAGCTGGAAGGTATTCTTGGTATTGGTTTGAATCAGGTAACTGAGGACGGTAAATTTTCAATTGAGGCAGTTCGCTGTGTTGGTTGCTGCGGGCTTGCTCCAGTGGTTGTTGTCGGAGGCAAGGTCTTTGGAAAGCTTACTAAAAAGAAACTTCCGGAAGTCCTGTCGAATTTCGAGAACAATTAATGGAGGCCCGGGGAAATGACTAAATTGAATCGTGTTGAGTTGAAAAAATTCAGAGAAATAAAGGAAGAGAAATTCGCTTCAAAGGTCAGTGATGGAAATACTCAAATAATAATTGGGGTAGGTACCTGTGGTGTAGCTGCCGGAGCAAGAGAAACTGAGAAGGCTTTTATAGATGAACTTAAAGTTCAGAATATATCCAATACAGTTATTTCAGAGACAGGCTGTATGGGACTTTGTTATTCAGAACCTACAGTAGAAGTCATTGTTCCGGGTATGGATCCGGTAATATATGGCTATGTGGACGAAGAGACTGCCAGGGAGATTGTCAGAAAGCATATTCAGGAAAAGATCCTTATAGAAGATCATATTTTTGATAAGCCTGCAGCAGATATAATAAATGTGCTGAAAGAAGACTCTGATTATAAACAATACAGAATAGTTTTAAGAAACTGCGGAATTATCGATCCTGAGAAGATTGAGGAATATATTGCCAGAGATGGTTATGCAGCTCTTGAAAAGGCTGTATTTGAGATGTCAGGTGAAGATATTATCAATGAACTTAAGATTTCCGGTCTCCGGGGGCGCGGTGGCGCTGGTTTCTCCACCTGGATGAAGTGGAATTTCACAAAACAAGCAGAAAATGATTCCAAATATATAGTTTGTAATGCAGATGAAGGGGACCCTGGTGCTTATATGGATCGAAGCACTCTCGAAGGTGATCCTCACTCAATTCTTGAAGCAATGACAATTGCCGGTTACTGTATTAATTCGAATAAGGGCTATATCTATATCCGGGCCGAGTATCCTCTGGCGATAGAAAGACTTAAAACGGCTATGAAACAATCCCGGGAACTTGGATTATTGGGTGATAATATTCTTGGAAGCGATTTTAGTTTTGATATTGAGATTCGATTAGGGGCAGGTGCATTTGTTTGTGGAGAGGAAACTGCACTTCTTGAATCTATTGAGGGAGAACGGGGAATGCCGAATCCAAGGCCACCGTTCCCCGCAGTAAAAGGGGTTTGGGGAGAACCTACAATTATTAATAATGTTGAAACATGGGCAAGTATTCCTGTTATTATAAGCAAAGGCGGGGAGTGGTTTTCGAAAATTGGTACAGATGATACTACCGGAACAAAAGTTTTTGCTCTGACCGGTAAGATTAAAAATTCAGGATTAGTAGAAGTCGCAATGGGTACAACTCTCAGGGAGATAATCTATGATATTGGTGGAGGTATACCCGGAGGAAAGAAATTTAAGGCAGTGCAGACCGGCGGTCCCTCAGGTGGTGTAATTACCAGAGAACACCTGGACACTCCAATAGATTACAAAAGTCTTCAGGAACTTGGATCAATTATGGGTTCCGGGGGTATGATTGTTTTAAACGAAGATGACTGTATGGTGGATGTATCGAAATTTTATCTGGGATTTACAATTGATGAATCCTGCGGAAAGTGTCCTCCCTGTCGTGTTGGAGGAAGGACACTTTATAATATCCTCGAAAGAATTACAAATGGAGAAGGCAAACTTGAGGATCTGGACAGAATGAGGAGTATCGGCGAAACAATGCAGAAGGCATCGCTTTGCGGCCTTGGTCAGACATCTCCGAATCCGATTTTATCGACTCTTAGATATTTTGAAGACGAGTATATTGCTCACATCATTGATAAAAAATGTCCTGCAAAAAAATGTAAACCTCTTATAACCTTTGAGGTTATTCCTGAGGCATGTACCGGATGTACTCTATGTGCCGTTAAATGTCCGGTTAACACAATTTCCGGTAAACGGAAGGAAGTGCATTTTATCAATCAGGATGCCTGTATTAAGTGTGGTGAATGTTTCGAAGTTTGTAATTTCGATGCAATCCTGATCACGTAGCACTGTAGGGACACCCCTGCGTGGGTGTCTTCGTTAACAAGGAGTTTCATATGAGTGATAATGGATCTGTAAAAACATTTGTCATAGACACCAATGTCTTTATCCACAAGGCGGATGCAATTCTCTCTTTCAGGGATAACGAAGTTGTTATTCCTTTGGGAGTTTTAGAAGAGCTTGATACTCTTAAAACCTACAGTGATGAAAGAGGCCGGAATGCCAGACATGCTATTAGATTTATAGATTCGGTAGCAAAACACGGAGATCTCCAGAAAGGGGTTAAAATGGAAAATGGTTCCATTCTCCGTGTTGCAGTTTCCTTTAACAGAAAAGGCATTCCCAATGACCTTAATAAGACGAAAGTAGATAACCATATACTCCAGACTGCAATTGATATTCAGAATGAAGGAAGAATGGTTTTTTTTGTATCAAAAGATATAAATGCAAGAATAAAAGCCCAGTCTCTTGGTCTGAAAGCAGTAGATTATGAAAAACAGAAGGTAAATATAAATGATCTTTATACTGGATTCAGGGAGCTTGATGTAACAGCAGATACTATAGCTTCCCTTACAACTGTAGGCACTATACCATGGAATGAAAAGATGGCTGCCAATGAATTTCTTATCCTTAATGAGAAGAACCAAGATGAAGGTGTTCTTGCCCGTTATGATGCTCTGACAGGACAGTTGAATTTTGTTGATAAACTTACGGAGTCTGTAAGTGGAATTAAACCACTGAATATAGAACAGCGAATGGCTTTGGAACTGCTTCTGGATGATTCTATTTCAATTGTTACCCTTGTAGGTAAGGCTGGGACCGGGAAAACTCTCCTTGCTGTTGCTGCAGGATTGCATAGAATTTTTAAGGATGATCGCTTTAGTAAGGTTTTGATTTCAAGGCCGATTGTTCCTTTCGGAAAGGATATAGGATACCTTCCAGGATCCAAAGAAGAGAAATTGAGCCATTGGATGCAGCCCCTGCACGATAACATCGAATTTATTATGCGGGCCCATAAATTTACAAATTTTAAGACCACAGAATCTCTTATGCAGAGTTCAAAAATAGAGGTTGAAGCTCTTACCTACATCAGGGGACGATCTCTTCCTAATCAGTACATCATTATAGATGAGGTCCAAAATCTGTCACCTCATGAGATTAAAACAGTGGTAAGCAGGGCAGGTGAAGGAACAAAAGTTATTCTAACTGGAGATCCCTACCAGATTGATTCCCCATATCTGGATTCAAACTCAAACGGGCTGACATATCTTGTTGAAGCCTTTAAAGGGCAGGAAGTTTTTGGCCATGTCCTTCTCGATAAATCGGAACGCAGCAGACTGGCCGAGCTGGCGGCGGAATTACTGTAGATGGGGCGATTCATGTTGGGGCGATTCATGAATCGCCCCCTATCATGAATCGCCCTTATCTGGATTGCCAATTTCCAGGATTATTTTTTATATATTTTCTTATGTTTATTAATTCATTATTATTACGGATAATATGTTCCCAATAATCACGTTGCCATAATTTTACACCGGGTGTCTGACGTATTATATTTATTTTTTTGGATGATAACATTTTAAAGCGGCCAATTGATTTTGATAAACCCATGTTCCGTCGTTGTCTCTGTGTCATTTGCAGGGGCGATTCATGTTGGGGCGATTCATGAATCGCCCCTACGGATTCGGTAAATATTATAATTCCATGAAAATGATCGGGCATAACCACCCATTCATCCAATTTAATTCCTTGTTGTGTTCCGGCGGTTTTAATCCATTCATCCATAACCACACTCCCCATATCATTCAATTGCATTTCTCCATCTACAATATCACCAAATATACATTTCCTGTTCTGTGTACAGATTGTGATGAAATATGCTCCAGCCTTCGAATAATCATATCCTTTCAATCGTATTGAGTGACGATTATATTTTTTAAATTTATCCATTATCTCCCCCTATATCTATATACTGGGTAAATAGTGTTTTTACTTCAAAATAATCATTATTTTTATGTTTTTCTTCTCCAAACCGTAGTAAGTTATAGATTTACAGGGGGTCCCTCCATGTACGGTTCTTAAGGGGCAACGGGAGTGTAAGCTCCCCGGTCTACCCGGAACACAATAAGAACCAGGGGATTATGTGAGGATTTTTCTGACAGGCAGTAGTTGTGTTGGTAAGACTACTATTGGAGCAAAGTTAGCAGCATTGCTTGGTAGCCAGTTTTATGATCTTGATGAAGAGGTTGAGAACTATTTTTCGACTCCTATTGAACGTCTCCAGGATAAATTTCTGACAATGAATTCTTTTCGGGAGGAAGCATCAAAAGTACTTAAGCATCTTCTAAGAAAAGATGAAAGTCGAAATTCTGTGATTGCGTTACCGCCAAGCGGATTAATGCACGGTTACTGGCGGGTAGTAAAAAAGTCAGAAGGGACAATCGTTGTTTTAACTGACGATGTAGAAAATATTCTACATAGAATCACATTTTATGATAAAGATTCCAACCCAATTGAAAAGCATTTAACGGAAGAAGAAAAAACATTTTATTTAAAAGATCTCAAAAAGGATATCACATATTTTAATAGAACATACAAGAGGGCCCATATTACAGTAAATATAGCAGGGCTATCTCCAAATCAGGCAGCTATAAAAGTGAACGAGATCTTAGAAAGATGCCATGCGGTTTCAAGTCAGATAAATATAAGCGAATACGGGGTAAAAAATGAGCAATGACAATGTGCCGATATTGAGTTATAATAACTGGAGGTGTCTCTATGGACGAAGATAAACGGTATTCCTATTGGATTGATCTGGCATCCTATGATCTGGAAACGGCAAAAGCAATGTTGAAAACAAAACGGCTTCTGTATGTTGGGTTTATGTGCCATCAGAGCATAGAAAAAACTATAAAAGCTTATCATTGGAAAAAAATCAAGACTGAACCCGCATATATTCATAATCTTTTGAGACTTGCGGAACAATCAAAATTAATAAATCATTTTAATGAAAATCAGTTTGCTTTAATAAACGAATTAAACCCACTCAATATTGAAGCAAGGTATCCTCGTGTAAAAGAAGAGCTGCTTAATAAACTGAACTTGAAAAAGTGTAAAAGACTTGTGAAACAAACACAGGAGTTAATGAAATGGATAAAGAACAAATCATAGAGCTGGTAAAGGCATACGCGAAAAAGATCCAGGATGTTATTACATATAAAGAAATTATCCTTTACGGGTCATGGGCGCGGGATTCTGCCCATGAGAATAGCGATATTGATGTTGCTGTACTGATAGAATATGAAGTAGAAGACCTTATTGGCATTGAATCGAGGTTGTGGGGCAGATGCAGGGAAGTAGATCTGCGTATTGAACCACTTATAGTAGTAGATAAAGATGATCCTGCCGGTTTTAGAAACATGGTGAAGCGTACAGGAATTCATGTTTATCCTTAACAGAAGAGAAAAATTTATGAATGGATTACAGAAGTCATTAAAACAGCCCTTCTGACATAGAGATGATGAATGACGTTAAATAATTATCCGATTCCAGTCTCTGCGAAAGGGTGCGCCCAGGAGGGATGCATAGCCGAGCAGTAAGCGAAGCGCACGACCAGGCAAAAAAATATGCGGAATTTAACCAATCTTTTTGTGAACTTCCGGTCAAAACCTGCCGACAATTAAACGGTATGAAACGATGGATTTTGCTAATTATCTGTTTAAATGTGTTTCATCTCTATGCAGATGTAACATTTGGGGGACTCAACCTGTCCCAATCTGACCAGCTTCTGTTTTATGCAGATGCGACTGGACCTGTTTACGGGGAGTACAGAACATTGTTCACGGCAAATTTGCCTGAACGGAAGATGAGGCAGCTTACTTTTTTCCCGGAAAGAGTAGTTTTACTGGAAGATGGTGGGAAACTGCAGATCGAAAACCGTTTTGGGATTTTCCGGACTGATGAAGAACTTCTTAATTTACAGGCAGTTAAGGAATTCCCTTCTTTTGAGAATGGTGAAGAGATACAAAATGGTAAGATTTCAAATGTGGAAGCTTCACCGGATGGTCTCTATCTTCTTTACTACAGACCTGTAAGTTATGCTTATGCTGATCTTGTTCTGTTTAGTGTTACGGACCAGAAAGAGGTTGTAATATCAACAGAGAATGAGTTTTCTCTGGATGATACAGTTGCAAGATGGTCTTCTGATTCTGAGTATTTTATCTACTCGAAGAAAGGTTCTTTATATTACTTTTCCATTGATCAATTTGAAAATTCCAGACTTATTGCCGAAGATTTTCGTTCAATTGGTGAGGGCGGCATTGCAAGTGTTAAATGGTCATTAAGAAATGATCTCTACTATATTAATCAGTATAGAGTTTATAAAATTAATTCAGCAGAGTTTTTTACCCAGTCTATTTACAGTGGATTATTCGGTATAGGGACCATGA
>DAOWMA010000362.1 GCA_030643345.1 Spirochaetaceae bacterium | reverse complement strand
TTGTTCCTCCTATAGCTACCCCAAGACTGACAGCCGCTGTACTGCCTGCCGGAGAGTACTCCTCTCCGGCATCTCCAAACATCCTGGTCAGGCTCAAACTTATATCTATATTATCCATACCACTCCAGGAGAGAGATGGTTTAACCATACCTGAAAAAGAAGAAAAGTTCTCTATAAAAAACAGGGATAAAGAAAAATCGCTTCCCCACATACCCCGCCAGTTAGCACTGGCCGCGCCATAGTGCCTACCTGTTTCTAAAAGATCTGAACCGGATAGAGTTTCAAAGGCAAAAAGTGCAGGGAGAAAAGAGACAAGATCCTGATCTTCATAACCCTCTCCATTATAATAATACTGTCCTGAAAAACTTAAATTGTAATTAGACAGATCATCACTCCAGGAGTAGGATGCACCAACAGTTCCCTTATAAAATAAAACATCGTCATATGTTATTGTACTAGCTCCACTCTCCTCAACAAAAGTTTTATCTGAGCCATAGGAAACATAGCCTTCACCATAAATTGACACATCTCCAATTGCAGAAGTAATTGCAGTCATAGCTGCAGGGGCTTTATTGTACTGATAGTAAGCACCAAGAGATATTTCGCTGCTTCCAATAACAAATTCGGCCATAGGTGCAATTGCAGCATCTGCAAAACTTGTCACTTCTGCAGGAACAACAGAGTAAAGGTAGTAGTTATTCAATAAAGATGGATAGTTAATTTTTATTGCAATAGGTCCATCCAGCTCTGCATCCGTAGCTTCAGGATCTATCCTGCTTAAAGAAAGCAGATCTGCGGGGCTGAAAAAGTAACCAACACCCCAGTTAACTGTCTGTTTACCAGCCCTGAAGAACACCTGATTGTCCCAGTTAAAATCAGTAAAAAGCTCAGTAATAGTAACTATATCCTCAAATTTTCGTCCATCTGCAACACCCTGACCACCTATTGTATAAAATGGAGATGTTATATCTGCCTTTGCAAACACCCTGGAGTCCTCATCCGGTCTGGCATCTAAAAATAAGGAAGCCCCCAGATCCAGAGATAAACTCTCCGTAAGGTCACTACCGTAAAGATCTTCAGGATCTATTCCCACCATTCCGGCTGTTACATTAAAAAAGAAATCTCCACCTATTTCCACACCGGAATCTGATTGTAAAAGAAGAGTACTAAGATCTTCCATAAAGTCATCCGTTACTTCTTCTAGTAATTCAGAATTATCTGAAAACATATCATCTTCACTTCCAAAAAGATTGTCCTCGTTAGAATCAATATCCTGTCCGGAAACAAATCCCAAAGAAAGGAGAAACATAATCAGAACCAACATTATTATTTTTTTATTTTTCATCTTTCAATTCCTTTATTGTTATCGGTTAACCCGCTCAACATAAGACTTTGTAAAAATAGAGTCCGGAAGGTCCTTTGTTGAAATGCCAGTAATTGTTATCTGGGTTTTTTTCCCATCAATAAGCTCATCATTAAATATCATCCTGGTAGCAAGAAACTTACTCCCAACCTTTGCATAGGATGGAAAAAGAGAAGTTCTCATAAGCCTTCCTGTAGCACTGTAATCCTCAGACTTTAGAACCAGAGAATTATCTTTAGTAATCCATATTTTGACTGATGGATATGTAACTTCTGAATTTGTCCCCTCAAGATCCATAATATATACATTGTACCTACCCAGCTTATCATCTTCTACTTTAATAACTTTGTAATCATCTCCAAGGGAAGATGCGCCAAAGTCGGAATTCTTTGCATCTGAACCACCAAAACTTTCTTTCATGGAAGTATGGTTAAACTTCCTGCTTTGGGGATCATAAAACCACAGATTCTCACCAATATTCAGATAACCCTGGCCTTTCTCAGAAACTGGTTCAATAAACAGCATTAGAAACATCTCTGAATCATCTCGACGAAACTGCTGGACTTTTTTCTTCTCTACACCAGTATCAGGGTCTTCTGAAATCATTGTCATTACTGCTGAGAAATCTGTTCCGGTAAAATTACGGGATGTGTCTACGGTTTCCAGAATTTTATTTGCCTCGTTTATACTTATTGCACTGGCCGTGTATAGGCCGGCGATTAATAATACCATAAAAATTATTATATTTTTTTTCATTTTGTTCTCCTGTTGGACACGATAAATCGTGCCCGTACAATTTAATACTGCGCCCTTAATGCATCCACTACCTTTAATTTGGCGGCCTTTCTGGCTGGCAGATATACGGCAACCAATGTCATTATGCTTAACATAACAACGACCTTGATTACACTTCCCGGGGATGTTATAAACTGCAGGCGTCCATTATGCAGAAATAATCCCAATGGGGAATCAGATGTAAATCTTACCAGTCCTGTTATTATTGTTGTTGAAAAGGATAATAGGATTCCGGCAACTGCCCCGAAAAGAGACAGATATAGCGCTTCCAGTAAAAATATGCTTCGAATACTTCCTCTGTGCATACCAATAGCCCTCATTGTACCAATCTCTTTTGTGCGCTCTATCAAAACCATTCTAAAGGTGTTTATCAAACCTACCATAGTGATCAGCATTAAAATAATAAACAAAACCATAGATACAATATTCAGAATATTTACAAGCTGAAGTACAGGTTCCATAATATCATTTAGGGTTGTTATACTGAATTTTGTTCCTTCCCAGGGTTCATCAGCAGAAATACCGGACATTCCACCTCTAAGCATCATACCATGGCGTCGGTCTTTTCCGTCTTCTTCCTCTTCTTCACCTGTTTCCACTAATGATGTTTTTTCAAGTTCAGTTACAAGACGTTCAGCTGCAATATCCATCTTTTCTATGTCCTTAAGATGCAGGTTTAAATACTGATACTCATTTGGGCCCAGGCCGATAAGATCGTTCAGATATCCTATTTCTGTATAAGCTGCACTAATAAAGGAAAAGCTGTCCTGTTCCTGAATAATTGCAGCAACAGTAAACTCTCCTACATTTTTTTGTCCAGTTACTGTATCCAT
>DAOWMA010000260.1 GCA_030643345.1 Spirochaetaceae bacterium | reverse complement strand
GTGGATATAGTTAAGAACCATGATCTGTCGAGGTACATTTTGTAATGATAGTCAGGGAACATGCCGACAATATAAGCCACACGGGTTTGGTTTAAAGGGAGGATAATGTGTTTTTGAACAATAGTTTTGGGAAAACCATAGATATACTGCACAGAACAATGGATGCAGCAACACTAAGGCAGCAGGTCCTGGCAAATAATATTGCCAATGCTGATACTCCAAACTTTAAACGAAGTTCGTTGAATTTTGAATCAGAGCTGAAACGGGCCCTTGAGTCGGAGAATGTAAATAAACCGACTGCAGCACTTACTCATGAGAAACATATCTCCTTTAACAGGGTACAGGATTACAGAGATGTCAGGCCAAATCGTTTTCTGGATTATCTTACTCAGACTGATTCCAATGGAAACAATGTAGATGCCGAGCAGGAAAGTATGCTCCTTCTTCAAAATCAATTGAGGTATAATCTTTTAACAAGATCAATTTCAAATCAGTTTACACAGCTCAATATAGTATTAAGGTAGGACGGACATGGGAATTTTCAGCAGTATAAACATAGCGGCATCAGGGTTGAGTGCTCAGAGAACAAGGCTTGATGTAATTTCAAATAATATTGCAAATGTAGATACAACAAGGACAACCGAGGGGGGGCCTTTTCGACGTAGCAGGGTTATTTTTCGGCCAAAAGTTCAGGAACCCTACTGGCGTTCTCCTTTCTTACCGCAAAAAATGGACAATGGCCTGGGAAAGGGAGTTAGAATAGTGGAAATAGATAAAGATCTGGATGCAGATCCTAAACTTGTCTACGACCCAACTCATCCTGACGCCATTAAAACCGGACCACAGAAAGGTTATGTTGAAATGCCTAATGTTAATATAGTTGAAGAGATGGTTGATATGATATCAGCATCAAGATCATATGAAGCTAACGTGGCTGTGGTAAACGGCAGTAAGTCGATGTTTATGAAAGCTCTGGAAATTGGGAGGTAGTAGATGAATTTTTTCGACTCGAGTCAGGTGACAGGTAATTATGTTGATGTTCTCCGTACAAATCCAGCCCATATCCAGGGCAGGGTCCATGCAGGAGAACAATCAGGAGAAGATAGTGCATTATCATTCAGCAACATGGTTATTGATGCTCTTAATGGAGTCAATGATCTTGCTGCAGAAAGTACGGCTTTAACAGAACAGTACATAATAAATCCCGACAGTGTGGATGTACATGATGTGACAATAGCTATGGGTAAAGCAAATCTTGCGTTATCCATGACAAAATCTGTAGTAGACAATGCAATAAAAGCTTATCGGGAGATAATTAATATTAGATAAGATTATCCCTGGTGCGCATTCTTTTTGGGAGGGGAGAATGAACGAATGGTTTAAGAAGTTTCGTGATCAGATAAAAATTCTTTGGGGTAAGTGGTCCCTGATACAGAAGATAATTCTCTTTACCATAGTTGGTGTAACGCTGACAGGGTTGGTTCTTCTGGCTAATTTCAGTGCATCACCCAATATGGTCCTTTTAATAACATCACCAATATCAGATGCCCAAAAACTGCAGGAAATATCTGTGCGTCTGGATGAGGAGGGTGTTGAACACAAGATTACCGAAGAGGGACGCATATACGTATCAGACAGAAAAACTGCACAGCGAATGGTTGCGATATTAATGAGGGAAGATCTGATTCCTGCAGAAACATCCCCCTGGGATATTTTTAAGATGGACCGCTGGAGTCTTACAGATTTTGAACGGAACATAAATCTCAGACAGGCTATAACTGTAAATCTTGAAGATCATATTGAAGCCCTTGATGATGTTGATTCTGCAAAGGTGACCCTTGTTCTGCCGGAAGATAAACTTTTTGCAGAAGACCAGAACCCTGTCACTGCCTCTGTAATTATTACCCCTCGTCCCGGTTCTGATATTGTTTCAAACCGGAAAAAAATTGAAGGGATAGTAAAGCTTGTTCAGTTTGCAGTAGAGGGACTTGTAGATGATAATATCATTATTTCTGATTACAGAGGGACAGTCCTTAATAATTTTGGAGATTTAGCTGATTTTGACAGACTTGAATTATCCGGAAGACAGTTAAAGCAGAAACAGTTACTTGAAAATTCATATAAAGACCAAATTTTTAGTGAGCTTGCTCATATTTTTGGGAAAGACAGGATAAGTATTACAAAGGTTGATATTGCTCTTGATTTCAGGAAGGAAACAGTTAATACAGAGGAACACTTTCCAATATCAACAAAAATAGATAATCCGAGTACACCATACGATGAATCAGCCTTTGTTCTTTCAATTCCAAGATCAAGTGAAAATATTTCTGAAGAATTCCGGGGCACAGGTTTTAATCCTGAAGGGCCTCCCGGACAGGAAGGGCAGACTCCTCCTGCATATAAGGATTTGGATAATCTGGTAGGTGAGTATACAAAAACATCTGCAATTGTGAACGAGGAAATTAATACAAGAAATATTTACGAGGAAAAAAGCCCCTGGGAGATTAAACGTATAACAGTCGGAGCTGCTATAGATGGTATATGGAAACGAATTTACAGTGATAAAGGTGAAGTTCAATTTGAAAATGGTGGTATTATTAAAAGAGAGTACACTCCTGTCAGTGATGAAGAGATAAAAAAGGCCCAAAGCCTTATTGAACATGCGATTGGATTTGACAAGGCCAGAGGGGATTCTGTTATTGTCCAGCATATCCAGTTTAACAGAGCAGAACAGTTTGACAAAGAAGATGAAGAGCTGCGGAACCGGAAAAGGGTCCAGCAGGCAGTGTTGTATTCAATAATTGGTGTTGGGATAATAATTGTAGCATTTATTATTTTTCGTGTTATTTCCAGAGAGATGGAGAGAAGAAGACGCCTCCGGGAAGAGGAACTTGCAAGACAGCATCAGATGATGCGTGAAGCAGCCCTTAAGAGTGCAGAAGAGGAAGAGATGGACGTTGCTATGTCTGTGGAAGAAAGAGCAAGAATGGAGATGCAGGAGAATGCAATAAACATGGCAAGAGAGCATCCTGAGGATGTCGCACAGCTTATACGTACATGGCTGGTAGAGGAGTAGAAAATGGCAAAGGCAGCTGATGCAGGCAGTAAGAAAACAATAAAAAAGGAACTGACCGGTCGCCAGAAAGCGGCAATATTCCTTGTGACTCTTGGATCGGAAATCTCTTCGGAAATTTTTAAACATCTTCGTGAAGATGAAATTGAGACCCTTACATTTGAGATTGCACGTCTTGACAACGTTGAACCGGAAGAACGTGACAAAGTCCTTATGGAGTTTAAAGAGCTGATGATGGCCCAGGATTTTATTACTTCCGGTGGTATTGATTATGCCCGGGAGCTTCTTGAGAAAGCCCTGGGGTCCCAGAAAGCAGTTGATATTATTAACAGGCTCACAAGCAGTCTGCAGGTAAGGCCTTTTGATTTTATAAGAAGAACTGATCCTGCTCATCTGCTGAATTTTATTCAACAGGAACACCCTCAGACTATAGCCTTGATCCTGGCATATCTTGAGCCGGCAAAAGCTTCTGTTATTCTTGGTGCCCTGCCTACGGATGTTCAGTCGGATGTGGCAAAACGAATAGCTACTATGGATAGGACCTCTCCGGAAGTCCTTCGTGAAGTAGAGAGAGTTCTTGAAAAAAAACTTTCCACTCTTTCCAGTGAAGATTTTACGGCGGCCGGTGGTGTTGAGAATATTGTGGAAATTCTTAACCTTGTAGATAGATCAACTGAGAAACTTATAATTGAATCTCTGGAAGAAGAGGACCCTGAATTAGCTGAAGAGATTAAGAAAAGAATGTTTGTATTTGAAGATATCGTACTTCTGGATGACAGGGCTATTCAGAAGGTCCTTAGAGAGGTTGATACAGCGGAACTTGCCAAGGCACTAAGAGGTGTTGAGGGTGAAGTCCAGGACAAGATATATAAAAATATGTCCAAACGTGCAGCAGCTCTTCTTAAAGAGGAAATGGAATATATGGGGCCAATCAGGCTTAAGGATGTTGAGGAGACTCAGC
>DAOWMA010000026.1 GCA_030643345.1 Spirochaetaceae bacterium | reverse complement strand
TGGTTTCAGACGGTGCAGCAGGCTTAATTATTACTTCTAAAGACAATGCTAAAGCTATAAAGAAAGATGTTGTAGAAATTGCCGGATTTTCCCATACAACAGAAAGGCTTCCCATAAATGTAAGACCCAATATGTATGAACTTATGGCAGCAAAAGAAGCAGGAAAGAATGCCTTCGCTGAAGCAAAAATAACACCTAAAGATATTGACATTGCAGAAGTGCATGATTGTTTTACTATTAACCAGTTGCTCTGTACTGAGGCACTAGGCCTTTCAGAAGACGGCAGAGCAGGATACGATTATATGGAGGGGCGTTTTACCAAAGATGATGATAAACACTCCATTAATCTTTCAGGTGGTCTAAAAGCAAAAGGACACCCCGTAGGTGCAACAGGAGCTTCAATGCATGCACTCCTTTATAAACAGCTTATAGGGGAGCCAATTGGTGCTTCACCATCAAAAGGCCAGCCGGAAATTGGAGTCACTCTAAATGTAGGGGGTTCTTCTGTTACTAATTGTGTTACAGTTTTAAAGAGAACCAAATAGCTTTATGAGGCTTTTGCGATGTGGACTATTTTTACGATTGTATGGCTATTTTGCGCCACGTAGTAGTCCTATATTAGAGAAGAGCTGTTTATTAAATTTAAAATGTGGAACAGCGCAAAAAGCTCTTATAAGAAAAAATTGAGCCTTTTATTATTTCTTCTCTTATGATAGGTTTATTCTGAGAATAGATATTCAGTTAATAAGGGAAAAACAAAATGGAGTTTGTAGGCATGTCTGCAGATAATAATTTACCAACTACAAGAGAAAAGATCCTCTCCTCAGGAGAAGACCTTTTCTCTAAATTATGGTACGAAACAGTATCAGTTGCTCAGATTTGCAGAAATGCTAAAGTTTCCAATGGTATTTTTTACAAATATTTTAATAAAAAAGAAGACCTATTTAAGGAACTTCTTAATAAAACCCTCGATATTTTTAAAATCAGAATTGGTAATATTGAAGGCAAAACTCAATCTCAAAGACTTAAATTTTTTCTTAATACTGTTATTTCCATAGGAGTAGATAATAAAAATTTAATTACAATTTTTAGAGAAGGACAGTATCGTTTCCCAAAATTTGAAAAAGAGCTTGAATCAATATATAAAGAAGCAATAAACAGAATTTATAATTATCAGATTTCGGAGGCCCAATATTTTTTTATTATGTCTGGAATACGCTTTATTTCAGTGCGTTCATTGTATAACGATGCTGTCGTAAATACAAGAACAGTACAGAAAATTATTGAACATGGAATTTTTAAAGATAATACTTCTACTACAGCTAATATTTTTAATACCAGGCCCTCAGGAAAAAGTAGTAATAATACTGCTGATACTAAAACAAAACTATTAAACTCCGCTATTGCACTATTTGGAAAAAATGGTTTTCATAATGTAAATGTTTACGAAATCAGCAGAAAAGCCGACCTTTCTGTTGGGTCTTTTTATCTACATTTTACAAGCAAGGACGCTTGCCTTGAGGAAATAGTTTGTAGTATTGGAAGTCAAACACGTCATTTTATTAGTTCCAACATTCCTCATAACCTGAATCGTTTGGAACAGGAACTTTCAGGGATTTTTCTATTTCTCCAATACTTTAAACGAGATATAAATTATTACAGGATTGTAAGAGAATCTGAATTTGTAGTAAAAGAAACTGTTACAGATTATTATAATCGTTTTGAAAAAGGATACTTAAAAAACCTTAAAAATCTTCGTATAAATGATAAAACTACAGTTGCAAATTTTTTAATGGGTATTTCACATTACCTTGGAATTGAAGTTTTCTTTACAAGTAAAACAAAAAGAATAAAGCCCTTTATTCTCGAACTCTCTGAATATCTCCAAAATGGTATATCAGGAGACGAGGAATAATGACCATAAAATATCATCCATTTTGTTATTTTTAATTGAGTTTAAAAATCAAAGGAAATGGATAAATTCTAAGCTCATTTTACAGTTATTTCGATACTGTCAACTCCTTCAGAACTCCTGAACTCTATCTCCCATTTCCCCTTTTTCAGTTGAAAATAATACCTGCCGTTATTTATATCAGCAGTTTTTAGACCATTGATATATACTGAAGTAATCTCCCCCGAAAAACCGGCACTCTCAATTTTCAGGACCTGGTCCGACAAAGGTACTGCAGGATCTATAAAAAAAACGGAATTATCAGCTGGATAAACAATCTCTGTAATACCATTTCCGGTAGAAGTCACCCCAGATCTATTTTTCACAACCAGCCATGATCTGTACTCCTCCGGGTAGATTGTCAAAATTGCTTTATTTTCCGACCCGTCATCAGGATTTAAAATATGCCAGTCAGAGACTTCCGGTATTTCGTTAACAGGAATAAATTCCAGATATGTAGAGGGAGTGTACTTATTTGGAAGCAGTCCTGAAAGCGAACACAATCTAACTGGTTTAGAATCGGGTATTGGACCAAAAACAGAACCTGGAACATGTATCAATTCCAGCATTTCTGTAACAATAGCCGCCGGCAATGATGATCCAGTTCTTCCAATTACAGTATTTCCGGCAAAATCACCCATCCATATACCAACTGTATACTCCGGTGTTGCACCAAGGGCCCAGATATTCTGAAACTGATTTGATGTACCGGTTTTGAACATTGCCTCAAAACCGGTATCCATTATGCTGTCTGCACCAAACCCCGGGAAACGGCTGTTGTTATCCGTTAAAATATTACGGATAATTCCCGCAGTATATGGTTTCATCACCTCATTACTGATGCCACCCTCTCTTTTATATGCAGTATTATCTGAACTGCCGGTAGATAATGAATTTAAAAAAGGAGTAACAGGGAGAAACAGACCACCCCCTGGAAAAATTGAAAAGGCCCTGGTCAGCTCCATAAGGGAAACTTCTGCATTTCCCAGAGCCAATCCTGTTCCTACATATTCCCTTTGTCTCCGGATACTGTCAAATCCAAGACTGACAAGATAATCTGCAAAATTCAGGACCCCAAGACGATTAATCATATATACAGCAGGAACATTCATAGATGACGCAAGCGCAACCCGAAGCAGTACCGGACCATGAAATGATCTGTCAAAATTCATAGGGAGATAAGCTTCAGGGCCCCCAAGCTGCTGAGGAATGTCCGGAAGAACTGAATTAGGTCTGAATCCTTCTTCTATCGCCATGGCATACAGGAAGGGTTTTAGGGTAGATCCAGGCTGATTAAGTATCTGCACACCGTCAATCTGCCCGCTATTTTCTATATCCTGAAAATTAGCGGAACCTATATAAGCCAGTATTTCTCCTCTTATATTATCAATTATTATACCTGCTCCGTTTTTTATTCTGCTTTCAGCAGAGAATGAGAGATAATAATTTATCCGATCTTTCATAATTGCATTCAGGTATGAATCCAGAGTTGTGTTGATCCTCCCGGTCCTTTGACCTTGTCCAATTTGATCTTCAGTAAAAAGAGAAAAATGAGAAGCTTTATCCGGCCAGTATAATATGCCGGATTCATCAAGTACTTTCCCAAGGTTGACTGATATTTCATCAAAGCCAAGTCTTAAACCCAAACCTGCAGCAGCGGCAATTGCAGCTTCTCTATTTCTTAAAGGGCTTAGGACAGCAGGACTCCTGGGAACCACTGCCAACAATAGAGAAGATTCAGTATCCATGAAGGACAATTCTCTACCTAGAAATTTAAAAGATGCTGCTCCTACACCCGATGTCTGAAAGGAAAAAGGAATATTATTCAGCCACAGTTCTAAAATTTGCTGTTTGCTTAATCTGCTTTCCAGGCGCAAAGCATCGAAAATCTCTCTTATTTTGCCACCGTAGCCTTTTCCCCTTCCGGATACAATTCTGGCAAGCTGCATTGAAATTGTAGAAGCTCCGGATACTATTCTGCCTGCAGATGTGTTCTGGTAAAATGCCCGTACCACAGCTAAAGGATCTACTCCCGGATGAAAATAAAATCGGGAATCCTCTGCAGAAATAAAAATCCTTTCTACTACATCAGGTATATCATCCAGATTCCGATAAACCCGGCGCAAACCTTCTTCTAGGGATGTAACCTTAAGAAGGATTCCATTTCTATCATAGATTTCAAGACTGTAGTCCTGCCTTTGAAAATTATCAAGCTCAGACCAGGGAGAAAACAGCAGAATAAAATAGACAATAGTAAGGACCAAAAAACTACCTGCCCATCCTGCATATAAGAACCCAGGATGCTGAGATCGTTCCTTGGTACAAGCACCTGCGGTACGACTCATTGGCGAGCAGCTTTGGATGCATAGCCGAGCAGGAAGCTTGCTTCCGACCAGGCAAACTTGTTTGCGACCAGCCTAGTTCTCATCAATAATTACAAGTCTGCCTGCAGTACGTCCGAAAATTTCCGGTTGATACATACATTCTGCCTGGATCGGAGGAGTTGGATAAACACCAGACCGCACAGCCCTGAAATAAAACTCTAATTCTCTCTTCCCGCTTTCAAAACTATCAAAGAAATACCGGACTTCATTATCCAGAATTTCTTTTCCCGGAGGGTTGTACCAGTAATTATCAATAGATGTTTTTTTCTCTTTAAAAACTGCAGTAGTACCAAAAGAAGCATCCAGTATTCTTGCCCCGGAGGGCACAGGTATCCTGACAGATAGATACTCCCTGTCCCGATGGGTGGAAACAACAATCTTCTGTATATAGGTTTTCCCTGCAGTCAGTTTTTCCGGATCCACAATCTGTCCATCAATATCTGTTACTGTAGTGTACAAGCCAATACCTTCGTCCCGGGGGGCAAGTATTTCTACAGGAAGTGCATACCTCAATGATGCAGTGTAAAACAAGGTACCGGGACCAATCTTTTCGATGCTTAAAGGGAGGTTTTTATCTCTCTTCAGGCTTTTAAGAGGTTCTTCTGCAAAATTAAAAAGAGATACCTCACCTGGTTCATTTTTGTCCGAAAAAGAAGCAGAGATAAGATTTGTATCTGCAATATCTGCTGATACCGAAAAATCAACAGCATCATTATCCACCCCGGATGATAAAGCCAGCATCGACCACGCTGTATCAGCTGTATTGCCCCAGTAGCCATTTCTCTTTCTTAATGAAAGAGTATTGGCAACACGCATCATAAGTTCTCCCTGGGGATCTATTTTCTGGAGTAATATTAGAAGAAGGGATAATGTTTCCGTTTCAGAAGCGTAGAAACTTGTCCTTTCACCTGTTTCTGTAATATCAATTGTTCTTGTTCCGGGACGAATAAATTTTCTTATTCTGTCAAGACAGAGATTTGCTTTTTTATCATCTTCAATCTCTGTAAAAGCAAGCCCCAGCATAGCATAAGCGCTTAATCCAGGCTCGTCTCTCTTATCGGCCCATCTATTTAAAAGGTCTGCTGCACCTGAAATTACCCGACCATGAAGCGACGATACATAGTATCTGAAAGCCATAAGGTAATCAGATTGACGGACCCATTCATCCGGATTATTAATAAATTTAAGAAGTTTATCTATATCAGGTTGTGTATCGGGTTTTATCCCGGTTTCTTTTACCAGATAAAGGAGGTGTGCTATCCGCAGGGAAATATAGTAGGAAGATCTGTAACCCGTTTCAGGCCAGAAAGGGATTCCTCCATCATTGTTCTGATACTTAGATATAAAAGCCAATTCACTTTTTACATATTCCTCTGAGTTTTCTCCCTGTAATAGAAGTTTTGATAATATCCTGCTGCTTCTCTGTTCAAAACAGTTGTAAGGATATCCTGACAGATATTCTGCCGCACTCTTTAGCTCTCCAGCAAAACCGGAAGATAAAGTAAGAGAAAGAGATCCAATCCCGTCTTCAGCAACAGATGGGATAACCAGAGATTCTTCAACAGCTCCCCGATCACTGACTGAGTTACCAATGCGCCCTGCAGTAGTAAATGTTTCTGTTACATAGGGTTTTTCTACAACTACCTCACTAAGCAGATCCTCATTCAAAATATCTGATCTAATTTGAAATTTTACTGTACCGCTTCCAATAGAGGAAGCGCTTAAGGAAAAGTTAATAACCTCTGTTTGACCTGCTTCCAGAATAATCTCTATTTCTTTGTCCCCCGAAATATTCAGTAGATCTGATGCAGCGGATACAGTAATTTTTTCATCATTATCTGAGAGATTTTTTAGAAGAACTCCGGAGACAACAGTATCTCTGAATCTAAGCGTACCAGGAAGAAGAGATAATACATTGATAGGGTTTCTCGCAATCAGCTCCCCTTCCTCTATCCCGAACTTATTATCCTTTACTCCAACAGCAGTAAAACGGTAGGTAGTTAAATTATCAGGCAGGGTAAAGTGAAGAAAAGCTTCCCCATGCGAATTTGTTATTAAATAGGGTTCGAATACAGCTGTAGGGTTAAAGTCGTCACGTCTCTCTATTTTACCCGCCTCTGAGTCCCCACCCTGCAGGTCCTTAACTTCGTAGGTTACCGGATCTATTAATAGGGAACGTGAATCTGCGCCTCTGGTACCTAATGGGAATTTATCTTTTGAATAGAAAAATCTTACAGGGTCCGGCACATGATAGTTGATAAGATCAAGCACTCCCCTGTCTACAGCCATCAAAGTAATCTCTGCCCCTGGAAGAACATCTCCATTAAAACTTGTTCTAATAGACATTTCCACTTCATCCCCTGGATTATAGAAGGATTTATCTGTTTCCACAGTAATATCAAAAGTTCTGGATGAAGTATCAATATTAAGAGCAGTAATCCCAAAATATCCATTGGGTTTGTCCATATCAGGTTCAAAATAACTGTGCTCCGGAGGCTTTGTTCTCTTTGACCAGGATGAAACCGCAACATAGACTACAGGGACATAATCCTCTTCTATAGGGACCCCTATTACCTGAGCTCCACCTTTCAGATGAACAACTCTTTCATCAAAAATTCCCTCCCTTTCGGTAGTAATTAGATACTCCCCTTCAGGAAGAGGAGATTTTATTATGAGTTTAGCTGTCTCCCCCGGTTTGTAGACAAGTTTATCTGCCTCAAGATTTATATCCTGGGTATCCTCTCTCCCCCAGCGTATCCAGTCTCCTCCGGTTGAATAGAAAGGAAGATTTGTAATAACATCTCTTCCATTTAGATCTTTTGTCTGCAGCCGTACAAAATAGGAACCGCTCTTTAACGGAGAAATCTTAAAACTCCCTGCGGTAGAATCAGAATTTATAGTTCGGCTGGTTTCTATCTCGGAAACTTCTTCATAACTGGTATTTATTCTGCCGCCAACTCCCTGCTGATTAACCATTTTCCAGGTCCTATGTATCAACTCCATCTTAATTTTACTGCTTTTGTCTATAGCTGAATTTTGAACTGGATTTCCAGAGGGGCCCACCAAAGCAAAATCAATTATTGCAGATTCACCTTTCTCAACAAAACGTGACCATCCTGTACTTCGAAGTTTCATTCCAATATAAAATGAAGCAGGATGTACCAAAGAAGAAAGCCTTGCTGCCACCTCCTGATTACTCTCATCATGGACTCTTACTTCTACAGAATAGATATATGGAAGTCCTTTTATGCCTTCTGATGTGGGTTTCTGTTTTAAAAAAGCTTTTCCGTCGGGACCTAATGTTCCATCTCCGGTAGAAAGAAGATATCTCTGGTCCCAGCCCCGGGGGCCGAAAACCCAGTCATCCCACAAAGAACTATCCGGTTTAAAAAAGGCAGGAGTCTTGGTCCATGCATAGCTGTAAGCTGCACCTGACAGATCTCCTCCTGAAAGATAAGAAGAGGAAAGAGTAAAGTTAAGGTCTCTTTCAGAAAACTGAATCATATCAGGTTTGTTTAAATTAACAGAAAATGATAAACGTTCAAAATTAGCTACCTGAAAGGATTTTTGATAAGAACCTCCGTTTCTGGTATAGTAAAGTTTATAATACCCGGGTAAAAGATTCTTTGCCAACTTAAAACTACCGTAAAACCCGCCGGAATCGGATGTAACACCTTTTTCTTCATCCAGAGTTTTACCATGGTAGGATGGTTTCTTCAGCTTGATAGTATAGGGGCCGGTAAAGGATGAGTATTCTCCCAAATGCAGATTTCTATCTATTCCTCTGAATGTTACAGTTTCTCCAGGACGATACAAACCCCTGTCTGTAAATAAAAATGTTACCATGGTTGGTTTTTGAATAGCTAAAGGAGTTTCAACATTGTAGACACCCATGTGCCATATATTATGACTGTTATTCGGGACAAACTCTATTGAATCAATATCAGTTTCAACTTTGAAACGCAGATGGTCCTTCCAACGGTTATCCTTATCCGAAAAATATCTATTGTATTCTCCATCCTCCAGATAAAATAGAGCAAGACCGGTTTCATCACTGGTAATCTGCTTAACTATTTCTCTGTCACGCATAAGAGAAACTTCAGCACCCGGGACCACCTCTCCGGTAGACAATCTGGAGATAAGAGCAACAATCCTGTTGTAACCATATCTGGTTGTCAGAGCAAGATCAGTAACCTGAAGCTGAAGATCCTGTTTCCCCCACTCAGGGCGTTTCCCACCTTCTCCCGGTTCTTCAAAATTCCAGGAAAATCCTACCCAGCCGGTCCCGGCACTGCTTAACCAGGGAGACAAATCCTTAACTTCAAAATGACGGATATTCTTTTTTATTCCTGTAAAATCATAGGGAACAAGTTCATCAGAGTTAAAACTTCTATAAGGATCAGAAATTGAATCTACTTTCCAGTCCCCATCAAATATATTCTGAAATTCATAAATAATCTTTGGATTAAAAGAGGATTCCAGCATAAGAGATCCAAGATTTGGAAACCATGCATAACTGGCAGCTTCCGGTATGTCAACATTCACAGTTTGTGTTTTATTTAACTTTCTTCCATATATATCAGTAATCTCAGATGACAGTATGAAAGCATAACTTTTATCATACTCAACAGGAAGATTTGAAATTTTTACCATGTTGTTCCAGACTGTAATATTTGAAGCCTTAATAGAAAGACCGGGAAGAGATGTAATATAATTATTGATATTTTTTTCCTCAACAGGATGAGAAAATTCAAAAAACACAGGATTGGAATCACCCCGGACACTCCCTGGAAAAGCATATGATCTGGAAGAGACCCCGACAAAGACAAAGGGACTTATAGTTATAAAACTCTTTTCTTCATCCCCAGGTGCCCCTATAAAGTGTGCTTCCGATCTCGCACCTTTGATCATGCGAATATGTACAGTACTCTTCTCCTCAAAACTGCCCTTAACCTCCAGAACTGCTGTCTTTAACAATTCCTCTTTTGTCATTAGTCCTTCAGTATCTATATATCTTGTAATCTCAAATTCATAGTTTCTTCCGGAAGAGATTATACGCAGATATTTATCTATAATTTCCAGGTTAACAGGATAATTAAAGGTTAGAGTTATTCTGGAAGCCTCAGAAACAGGTACCTCATCAAATGCAAAAACACCACCTCTACCCGGAACAGCCGATACAAGTGAAAGATACTCAGTATGAAAGCTGAATCCATTTCGTCCGGAAAGGTGTTTACCCCCAAGAGACATAAGCTTATCGCTAATACTAATATTGTATATTTGCTGAGGCAGACCTGTTTCAGAGGAATCAAAGCTTAAGAGCTTTGTACCATACCATCTGAACACCCCTTTCAAAGGGGGATCAATATTAAGTATTGGGCTGGTATCTGATGGTTTTCCAAGCATACTTAAAGACACAACGGGTTGAGAAAAGGGTACCCAGATCGATGGATATTCCACCTCTGTGGGTAACTCTCCATCAGGGCCAAAAGAGCTTATTATTAATGGTTCGTCTGATTCATAAATGGATGTTTCTGCAACATTGGAAGGCCCTTCAGGATAATATTGAACAGGAAGATCTGCCAACATTGTAAGCAGATCATCACTATTATCTTCACCGGAGACACCGGAATTACTTATACCACTCGAAACAGGATCAGATACACCGGAAACTTCACCGTCCCTTTTGCAGCCGGTAAAACTGATAGGCAGTACCAGAAATGATACCAGGAGAACAGGGAAGAGGATTCTTTTCATTATATCTGTCATAAACTACCTCCCGAACCCTGTAAGTCCATTCTTATTTCTTATTGGATTTCTTTATATTGTCTTTTAAAAGATTAGCAAAGGGATTATACGTATCAGATTCTACTTCCAGATACTTTTTATAATCTTTATCTTCCAGAGTTGACGAAACAGGCTTTAATGATATTCTTTTTTTCTCTATGTCTATACTATTAATTTGAACAGTAAGACTTTGTCCTTTCTTTAAAATATCCCCCGGGTTATTATCCCTGGTATCCGTTTTTAGGTCGGAGATATGGATAAGCCCGTCCAATCCAGGTTCCAGGGAAACAAAGGCACCAAAATTTGTAATTCGGACAACTTCTCCTGTATGCTTTGTACCGCTTTTATATTTTATAGAAGCTTCATCCCAGGGATCTGAAAGCAGAACCTTCATGCTTAGAGTTATACGCTCATTTTCCCAGTCAAGTTTAATAATAGAAGCCTCAACTTCCTGTCCTGGTGATAGTACTTTATTAATATCATCCACACGACTTCTGCTGATTTCTGAAATTGGAAGCAGGGCCTGTATTCCGTCTATATCTATAAAAGCACCAAAACCCTGAACTGATTTTATGGGACCTTTGATAACCATATTTTCCTGTAATGTTTTTTTCAGGTTTTCTATTTTCTTTTTCCGTTCTTCTTCCAAAATAACTCTGTTTGAAACAAGGATATTACGCCCATTCTCACTATATTCAATAATTTTAAAAGTAATATGTTTTCCAATATAATCTTCAGGGTTTTCTATCCGTTTTTGACCCATTTGGGAATATGGACAGAAAGCCCGGGAGTCACCAATTTTAATTTCAAACCCGCCTTTAATCTCTTTACTGACAATACCTTCAATAGGAATTCCGCTCTCAAAGGCATTTTCCAATACAGCCTTACCAGCTTTGTCCCCACTGATTCTTGTTGTAAAATGCATTTCACCATTTTTTGAAGAAAGAAAAAATGCCTTTATTTTATCCCCCTCTTTAACAGAGAGCTTCCCATCTTTATCAGTCAGTTCTTCTCTATCAAGCAGCCCTTCACTCTTACCACTCAATTGCAGGAAAATAGTGTCACCTGAAATAGAAACTATTGTAGTTTCTATTAATTGCCCAGGCTCCAGTGAATTTATCCCGGTAAAACTATTTTCAAAAAGAGTTGCAAAATTGTCTTCGTTTTTTACAGAATTATTATTATTCATTTCTTTATTTACTCCAAAATTTAAAATACTAAAGTTACAATTAATATTATATCAGAAAATTACTGTTAGTAATATTTTTATTTGTAATTAAATATATTTTCAATCATTTCCTTTTTTATTGTCCTGTAAACATAATAGTCTGAATCGATTGTTATTATTTCCTT
>DAOWMA010000232.1 GCA_030643345.1 Spirochaetaceae bacterium | reverse complement strand
GCTGAATATTACAGGCAAATGGGTTTGAATATTCTTCTTCTTGCAGATTCGACTTCCCGTTGGGCCCAGGCTATGCGGGAAATGTCCGGACGTCTGGAAGAAATACCCGGGGAAGAGGCTTTCCCTGCATATCTTGAATCGGTTATTGCCAGTTTTTATGAACGGGCCGGCCTTGTAAGGTTACGAACCGGAGATTTCGGGTCTGTTACAATTGGCGGAACTGTAAGTCCTGCAGGCGGTAACTTTGAGGAACCTGTAACACAGGCTACCCTGAAAGTTGTAGGTGCTTTCCATGGTCTGTCAAGAGAAAGATCGGATGCACGTAAGTATCCTGCTATTCATCCTCTTGAAAGCTGGTCAAAGTATCCCAGTATTATTAATAATGATAAGGTTGAATACGCAAGGGACGTATTGTTCAGGGGTAACGAAGTTGGCCAGATGATGAAGGTAGTCGGGGAAGAGGGTACAAGTATAGATGACTTTTTAATCTATTTAAAAGCTGATTTTCTTGACTATGTTTACCTTCAGCAAAACTCGTTTGATCCTGTAGATGCTGCTGTAAGTGTGGAAAGACAGGAATATCTTTTTGATATTCTGCTGGACGTTCTTTCAGGTAAGTTTAATCTTGAGACAAAAGCGGATGCAAGACAGTATTTTAACCGTTTGCGTCAGAGTTTTCTTGATTTTAACGGTTCTGAGTGGCAGAGTGATGATTTTAAGAAACTTGAGAAAAATATACTCGAAATGATAAATAATAAAAAAATCGGTAAACTGGAAAATGCCGGTATTTTCCAGAAGGTTTAGAAAGGCGGTATTACGAAATGCGTAAAGTTTACAGTAAAATTGAATCTATATCGGGAAATGTAATAACTGTATCTGCTGAAGGTGTAAACTATAACGATTTGGCAGTTGTTACATCAGCTCATGGAGAATCCCTGGCAAATGTAATTAGAATGAAAGGGAAAAGTGTTTCTCTTCAGGTTTTTTCCGGTGGCAGAGGTGTTTCTACCGGTGATGAAGTAAGATTTCTTGGTCATCCGATGCAGGTTTCCTTTTCAGAGAATCTGCTGGGAAGAATATTTACCGGGAGCGGTGTTCCCAGGGACAATGGGCCGGCACTTACAGATAATATGATTGAGATTGGCGGACCTTCTGTAAATCCTGCAAAAAGAATTATTCCCCGTAATATGATACGAACTGGTATTCCTATGATCGATGTTTTTAACTCTCTCGTAGAATCACAGAAGCTGCCTATATTTTCTGTTTCGGGTGAGCCTTATAATGAACTGCTTGCACGTATTGCCATGCAGGCAGAAGTTGATATGATTATTTTAGGTGGTATGGGTCTGAAATATGACGATTATCTATACTTTAAGGAAACCCTTGAAGAGGGTGGGGCCATGAGCAGAACAATCTTTTTTGTTCATACTGCAGCAGATCCCATAGTAGAATGTTTACTGGTTCCGGATATGAGTCTGGCAGTGGCAGAAAAATTTGCTTTGGAAGGAAAAAAGGTCCTTGTATTGTTAACTGATATGACAAACTTTGCAGATGCTATGAAAGAAATTGCAATTACTATGGAACAGGTTCCTTCAAACAGGGGTTATCCTGGAGATCTTTACAGTCAGTTAGCTTCCAGATATGAAAAGGCTGTTGACTTTGAGGGTGCCGGTTCAATTACAATTCTGGCTGTAACTACAATGCCGGGTGATGATGTAACTCATCCTGTTCCTGATAACACGGGATATATTACAGAGGGACAGTACTATCTGCGTAATGGAAGAATTGAACCTTTTGGTTCCCTTTCACGCCTTAAACAGATGGTTAATAAAGATTCCAGGGAAGACCATAGGGCCTTAATGGATGGTATGATCAAGTTGTATGCTGCTTATAAGGAATCTCTTGAGAAAAAATCAATGGGGTTCAGAATGTCAGAATGGGATGATAAGCTTCTAAAATATGGTGATCTGTTCGAAAGTCAGATGATGGATCTATCTGTAAATATTTCTTTGGAAGAGGCCCTGGACAGTGGGTGGAAAATTCTCGCAGATTCATTTACTCCTGAAGAAACCGGTTTAAGGACCGAACTTATAAATAGTTTCTGGCCTAAGGAAAAAATTTTAGAAAAGGAAAGTAATTAGTCTATGGCTGCCATAAAGCTTACTAAAAATGAGCTTAAATCTCAAAAAGATGACTTGAAGCGTTTCCAGAGGTATTTGCCGACATTGATACTCAAGAAACAACAGCTCCAGATGGTTATAAGGCAGGTTGAGGTAAAGATAAAGGAAGTAGAGGATTTACGTAATAAACTGTACAGTTCTCTTCAGATATGGATAGCTGTTTATGGTGAAGATATTGATCTGACTCCTCTTATCAAAATTGAACGTATATTAAAAGACAGAGGAAATATTGCCGGTGTTGATATTCCTGTTTTTAATGAGCTGACTTTTGCAGTTGTTGAATATAATATTTTTACTATGCCCCTATGGGTGGATAAGGGACTTGAAGCAATTAAGTCCATGGCTGCCTTTGATGCAGAAATTGAGGTGCTTAAAGAACAAATAAGGCTGCTTGGTGATGAGCTTAGGGTTACTACCCAGCGGGTAAATCTGTTTGAAAAAGTAAAAATACCGGTTACAAAAGAAAATATCAGGAAAATCCAGATATATCTGGGAGATCAGCAGACAGCTGCTGTTGTTCGTGGGAAAATGGCAAAAAACAAGATTGTGAAGGTGTCGTAGTAATGATTGTTCCAATGAAGAAAGTATTCCTTCTGCTTCTTAATTCCGATAAAAATGAGGCACTTAACAGGCTTAAGGATATTGGTGTAGTTCATTTAGAGGATATTAAAGGATCAAGTGACAAGTTAGACGTACTGCAGGAGGAAAAAGATATTTTACAACGCAGTATTTCTATTCTCTCTGAAGGTAATAAGAAAGATACCGGATCTATAACTTACAAACGGGAAGAAACACTTGAAATATCTAAAAGGGCCATCAGTCTGAATGATGATTTAAAATCTCTAACTGATACAATATCAACCACTCTTAAGGAGATAGAGAGAATTAAGGTGTGGGGCGATTTTAATCCCGATGATATTGATATCCTCAGAAATAGCGGGGTAGATTTTAAATTCTATGAATTAAAAAAATCTGACTACAAAGAACTCCACCGGGACCTTACTATTTTTACAATTGCTCAATTAAAATCTACAGGCTTTTATATTACAATTAACGATAGCTCAGATGCTTTGGTAGATTCTGACGAAGTACAGATGCCTAAAATTGGTCTTAATGATCTTCATGTTCTCGTTAAAGAGAAGAATAATATAAAAGATAAAATACAAAAGGAAATAGAAACTCTTTCAAATTACAGGACTGCAATTAAGGAACTTCTTGCAGATTATAACGATGATATTGAGTTTGAGAGTATTTATTCCGGTCTTCCTGTAGAAGGTGCTGTAGCATATTTGCAAGGGTTTCTACCTGATAATAAAACAGAGCTAATAAAAAATGAAGCTGCTTCCAATGGGTGGGGGATAATGCTTAAGGAACCTGATGAAGATGATCATGTCCCCACATTTGTGCAAAATTCCAGGGTAGTGCGAATAATCCAACCGGTTTTTGACTTCCTTGGTACAATACCCGGTTATCATGAAAAGGATATTAGTTTTTTCTTTCTTATTTTTTTTAGTATGTTTTTTGCTATGATAATTGGAGATGGCGGTTATGGTGCTCTTTTTCTGGGTATTTCAATTTATTTTGGTGTAAAACTAAAAAAGAAGAATGGTATTGTTCCTGATGCTGTTATTTTACTTGGTGAAATGAGTTTTTTTACAGTCATTTGGGGAGCTATTACAGGAACATGGTTTGGTTCTGAAGTTATTTCTGATATGCCGTTTTTTAATATGTTTATCATAGATAAAATTGCAAGCTTTAGTGATAAACCTAATGCTCAATATATTAAACATCTTACTTTTATAATTGGTACTGTTCATCTGAGTATTGCTCATATTTGGAACTTCATAACCTTGATTAAAGGAAAACATGTACTTAAGGCAATTAGTCAACTTGGCTGGTTGTCAATGGTTCTTGGACTGTACCACCTTGTTTTAAATTTTGTTTTAAGCTCTGTATTATTTCCAATGCCTTCATATGCATGGAATATGATTTTAGGAGGATTAATTGCTGTAGTTTTGTTTGGGGAACAGGATGGTAATTTCTTTAAAGGTCTTATAAGGGGCTTTAGCGGTCTTATGACAACCTCTCTTGATACAATAGGTGCTTTCTCTGATATAATTTCCTATATCCGTTTATTTGCTGTTGGTCTGGCTACAGTAGCTGTTGCAAGCAGTTTTAATGCTATGGCGGCAGGAATGGGTACCGGTGTTATTGGTATTATTGCAGGGGTTGTGGTTCTGG
>DAOWMA010000227.1 GCA_030643345.1 Spirochaetaceae bacterium | reverse complement strand
GCATGGACCAACCTCTCTTATGATCTGATAGAGTTATTATAACAACATGGGTATAATGAGTAAATGAAATTATTAAACTTCAGAAAATCTTCACCAAACGTTCATAATATGTTTACACTTCTATATTATCCTATATACTTTAGAACTGGTAACTTATAACAGTAAGAGAGTGAGAATAATATGGCGAAAATTCTGGTAGTAGACGACGAAGCAAAAATCCTGAAAATGGTAAGTGACTATCTGGAGGCTGTCGGGTTTGAAGTAACAGGTGCGCCTGATGGTATTACTGCTTTAAAGATATTCCGGGAAGAGGAGTTTGATCTGATAGTATTGGACTTCATGATGCCCGGAATAGATGGGATTGATGTTATTCGCAGAATCAGGGAGAATTCGGCCGTTCCGATAATAATGCTGACAGCCCGGGCAGAAGAAAATGACAAGCTTATGGGTCTGGAAATTGGTGCAGATGATTATATTGTAAAACCATTCAGTATGAAGGAGCTTGCGGCCAGAATACGTGCTGTCTTAAGAAGGGCAGGTAAGGGCGGCGAGCTGAACAGTCAATATGCAGAAATAATTAAGTACAGTAATCTTGAGATGAATACTGTGAAACGTTCACTTACCAGAGATGGAGAGGCTATTGATCTTACCATGGTCCAGTTTGAGCTTCTTAAAGCTCTTCTTCTCAGTCCGGGAAGGGTTTTTACCAGAGGAGATCTTTTAGGTGTTCTTCAGGAAGCTTCCTACGAAAGTTATGAACGTACAATAGATGTTCACATAAAAAATATTAGAAAAGCTATTGAACCGGTTCCTTCGGAGCCTAAGTATATTCTTACAGTCTGGGGTATTGGGTATAAGCTGGCAGAAGATCAGGACAGTAAATGAAAATGCGGTTAATGTACAGGATGATGATCAGTTTTATGCTTATTATTGTTCTTGGAGGAGTAATTATTGCTTTTTCCATCAATATTTCCACATCCAGATCTTTTACAGCAATGGTTCGTGATAGTGATATTTCGTATGCTAAAGAACTTGCTATCTTATTTTCCCTCTATTATCAGGAAACAGGCAGATGGGAAGGTGTTGGGTCTTTAATCAGACTCCCCTCACAGATGGGAATGCAGGGAGCCAATTCACCGAGAAGGTCCATGTCTGATGATCATATGAGCGGCAGGGGACAATTTCGAACACTTCCGGTAGTGCTGATGTCACTTTCCGGTAATGTTCTTTTTACATCAATTGATATAACTGGTGTGGAATTATCTGAGAAATCAGGAATACCTGTATATGACAGCACTGATAGTGTAATTGCAATTATTTATGCAGGTTCTATGATTGGCCCAGAATTACTGCCGATCCAGGATGCTTTTCTTTCTTCTGTAAAAGAGGCAGTATTATGGGCCTTGATAGTTGTTACTATGGCAACTTTTATAATTGTCTATTTTCTTGTAAAAAACATAACAACCCCGGTTATTGCTCTTCATAAAGCTTCTGACCGTATTGCAAAAGGTGATCTTGAAGCCAGGGTCAGTATCAACCGTCATGATGAATTGGGTGACCTGGCAGCAGGATTCAATTCAATGACTGAATCTCTGGAAAAGGCGGAAAACTGGAAAAGACAGATAATTGCCGATTCTGCCCATGAGCTTAGAACTCCGGTTTCACTTATTCAGGGGCATCTCGAAATGATGCTGGAGGGTGTCTACCCTATAAACAGGGAAAGAATTAAAACTATTTTCGATGAAACAGTATTACTTTCATCTCTTATTTCTGAACTTCAGCAACTCTCCAGTGTGGAGGCAGGACAAACAACTCTTGTAATGGAAAAGTTAGCTCTGGGGGAAGTAATAGATTCTGTAAAAAACACCTTCAAGGCCGGATTAGAAGAAAAGAAGATAAAATTTGAAATTGATATAGAATCCAAACTTCCGGAAGTAATTGGCGACCGCCAGAAGATTTATCAGGTTTTACTGAATCTTGTTTCCAATTCTTTAAAATTTACACCTCCCGGCGGCTTAATTAGTATTTCCGCCTGGAGTGAGAAAATTTACGGCAATGTGTCCGTGGCTATAGAGGATTCAGGTCCCGGTATTCCTATGGAAGAGCGGTCAAAAATATTTGACAGATTTTACAGAATTGACAAACACCGCAACAGAGACAGCGGAGGATCAGGCCTGGGACTGGCAATCAGCAGTGAGATACTGACTCGTCATGGTGGTACAATTAAAGCGATAGATCCACTTTCCGGAAAGGGCACCCGCATACTGATAACACTGCCAGTGTAGTCTTAATTTTTCATTATTCATTTTTAGTTATTCATTCTAAAATGAACTCTTGACTATATAGCTGTTTAACTGTAAAAAGTTACTTTCAGCAATCAAATAACAATCTAGTATCGAATGGCAGGTAAATAATGAGAAACGAACTATCCTATATGCTGGTAACCCCGTATACCCTAAGTAAAAGCAGGACAGGTGGTGTAATGGCCCGGCTTTTATCCAGAATAGATCTGGAATTTGTTGGTGCTCAGGTTTTCTCACCATCCAGAGAGATGGTGGATGCTTATGCTGATTCTATAGAAAAAAACTCATCGAAAGATGATAAAAAAATAACTGACCTTCTGGCTGATTATGTACGGACAAGATTTGTTTCTTCTGATAATAAACGCAGAAGAGTAATGTTAATGCTTTTCAAGGGCGAAAATGCTGCAGCAAAGCTTTCAAATATTGCAGGTGTTCTTAACTATAAAAAAATAAGTATTGAATCTATTACTGGAGAGACAATAAGAGATACCTATGCTGACTTAGTAATGTCGACCGATAATCCTGATGAGGTCCAGTATTTTGAGCCTGCTGTCTTTTCTGCAAGAACAAAGGAAAGTGCAGCGATTAACATGAGAATTTTTGCAGATTTTTTAGAAAATGAACAGGCGATTGTAGAGAATATGAATTACAAAGATCCTTCAAAAATTGAACGGACTCTTGTAATTATTAAACCTGACAACTGGAAATATGCAAGCTCCAGACCAGGTGCAATTATTGATATGTTTTCAAGGACCGGTTTAAGACTTATTGGTTGTAAGATACAGCAGATGTCTGTAGCTCAGGGGTTGGAATTTTATGGACCTGTAAAAGATGTTCTTGTAGAAAAACTAGGTCCTGTTTTGGGTAAAAAAGGAAAAGAAGTTCTTGAGAAAGAGTTTGATATTGAGCTTTCTGATGATTCTTTAAAGAAAATTACTGGTTCCTTTGGTGCAGAATATGCAATCGATCAGTTCCATCAGATTATTGAGTTTATGGCGGGTACAAAGCCCCCGGAATGCCCGAAAGAGGAATTGGAAAAACCTGGTAAGGTCAAAAGTATGGTTTTAATCTATGAGGGTGTAGATGCTGTTAATAAGATTCGTGATGTACTAGGCCCTACAGATCCTACTAAGGCTCCCGGAGGAACCATTAGAAGGGAATTCGGCAGCAATATTATGATAAATACAGCCCATGCATCTGATTCTGCTGATAATTGCAGACGGGAGATGGGAATTGTTCGTATAATGGAAAATAATTGTTATTCTCTTATGGATGATTATCTACTGAACTCGCATCCGCAATAATTTTGACGATACAGTCCGTATTCCCTGCTGAGCTCAACACTTCTATTGAATCCGTTTTTCTTTTTAAAGTTGTACTCAATAAATCCCGGGAATACGGATGCAATATTAAAAATTACTTTTGAATTTTTATACGGACCAAGGGTAAGGGTTGTAGTAAAGGCAGTAAATCCCAGTTCCTTTGCTTTATCAGCTGTTCGTCTTAAATTAAATTCGAAACAGAGACTGCATCTATTGCCGCCTTCCTGTTCTTTTTCGTATCCTTTAACATACTTTCTCCATTGTTCATGGTCCCATGAGTCTGTAATCAGTGTAACCTTCCAGATATCTGCCAGCTTTACTGCAGAATCCAATCTTTTCAAGTATTCTGTTTCGGGATATATATTTGAGTTGGAATAAAAGAGAGTTATATCCCATCCCTCATTAATGAGTCTTTCTCCCGATGTAGAAGCACAAGGTGCACAGCAGGTATGTAGTAAAATAGATTTTTTCTTCATAGGCCTTCATTCCCTTTAGTATTCAACCTCTTGACTAATAATTGATCTGATCGTAGACTCTACCACGATATGGTCGAGAAAATATACTGTTTTAACAACAACATTAATATACTATCCTCATTTGTCGTGGCCCTTGAAGTGGTCCTGGTGTTTTCTTTTCGGAATACCGGCAGTATGTAGGGTAAACCCTGGAGTTTTTTACCTGCTGTCTGGTGACAGCAGGTTTTTTTTTGCACATTTTTGTGCATCGATTTAGATATGGAACTTTAGCCTGGTCGCAACTTCGTTGCTGCTCGGCTATGCAACCTTAGCCTGGTCGCAACTTCGTTGCTGCTCGGCTATGCAACCTTAGCCTGGTCGCAACTTCGTTGCTGCTCGGCTATGCAACCTTAG
>DAOWMA010000220.1 GCA_030643345.1 Spirochaetaceae bacterium | reverse complement strand
TTATCTCTATATTAAGGGAAGAGTTAAAACCATGATGCTGGGAGCAAGTGGAGAGAACATCTATCCGGAAGCAATAGAAGCAATAATTAATAATTTTGATTTTGTGGAAGAGTCCGTTGTTTTCCAGGATGAAGGCATAATTGTAGCCCTTGTTCATTTGGATAAAGAAGCTCTG
The DNA here is from genome assembly GCA_030643345.1 of Spirochaetaceae bacterium. GTDB lineage: Bacteria > Spirochaetota > Spirochaetia > B11-G9 > B11-G9 > JAJRQE01. The sequence goes on along the minus strand of DAOWMA010000220.1, from coordinate 4,373 downwards.
ACAGAATCATTATCAGAGTCAGTTGAATTTATTAAAGATGAAGCAAAGCTTGCTTCTAAACATGCTGCAGAATATACAAAAGATCTTCTTAAAATGGTTAACAAACAGCTTAACGCATTTTCAAAAATTGCAAAGCTAAGACATGAGGATGAGCCCTTTGAGAAAACTCCGAAAAAAACTATAAAACGCTATTTGTATACAAAGTTTAAGAAGAAAGATCAGGACTAGAATTTTTAGGATTTAGGGGATTGTCTGCAGGTGTAGATGAGCATCAAGTCTAAGTTGTAACGGTCCTCGTTGCAATAAGGTCTATTCCTGTATCATCGATATTTTTCATAATTATATCATCTCTTGCTATAGGAGTTTCAAGATGCATCTTATAAATTCTGTTTAAAAGGGAATCAATAATACCCTTTGGGACAGTACCGGTTGTCATCACCGGGATTCTGCCGAGGCTGGAAGAGTTTATATCTATAGTCGCTGTAACGACACGTCTGGGGGAAAGTATTTCTTCCCGGCCGTAAACAATACCACGAGGGCATTTATTGCCGGTAACTTTAATATCATTGTCATTCTCCCATTCAGCAGTAATACGGCAGCCCATAGGACAGGAAATACATATCATTTCTTTCTTCATACTATCTGTACCTCCAGTATATTATTATGCAGTTCTGATATATTTTCTACTTTTCCCCCAGGGATGGAAAAACTTATCATCTCTGAAGGTTGTATGTGATTTAATTTTTTTCTTGTAATTTCTTTTCCATTCACTTTGACTACCAATTCTGCCCTATTTTTTACAATCATGGTCCGCAGATAAAATTTATTATCCTCCTTAGGTGAATAATAATTTGGGACCAGATACTTTACATTTTTCCCGGGAGTGGTTTTATATTGATCTGCCGGTTTTTTATTATCAAGGTAATCAGCCACATACCGTCCGCATCGCTCAGATTCCTCTGTGACAAAATCAACAAGATCGTGAACATGCAGAACGTTCCCGCATGCAAAAATGCCATTTTGGCCAGTCATAAGCTGTCTGTTTACGACAGGACCATTAGTTTCCGGATTAATTGTAATTCCAATTTTTTGTGCCAGTTCATTATCAGGTACAAGTCCAACTGCAAGAAGAAGGGAATCACATTTTATATTAAAACTTTTATCTTTCTGCTCAACTCCATTTTCCAGAGGAATAACATCTATAGATTCAACCCTGTCCCTTCCATGTATCTCTCCTACCACGTGGGAAAGATAGAGAGGAATATCAAAATCATTAAGACACTGAACAATATTTCTGGTAAGACCTGCAGGATAGGGTTGGATTTCAATTACAGCCTTTACTTTAGAACCAATCCATGTCATACGCCTGGCCATTATAAGACCGATATCCCCGGAACCTACAACTACACATTCCTTCCCCGGAATAAATCCTTCCATATTTACCAGACGCTGGGCAAGACCTGCTGTAAAAATCCCGGATGGTCTTGTTCCGGGAGTACCAATACTGCCTCTGTTCCTTTCCCGGCATCCGTTGGCAAAAACAACTGTCTTTATAGAAAACTTAACCATTCCGTTATCTCTGGACAATCCGTAAGCAGTAAGATCATCTGTTGTCTGTTCAATATCCATTACCGTCATATCGAGAAAAACTTTTATTTTTGAAGAATCTACCATATCGATAAATTTTTCCGCATAGGCTGGTCCGGAAAGTTCTTCTTTAAAATGGTGAAGCCCAAAACCGTTATGAATACACTGATTAAGTATCCCACCCATAGAGTTTTCTCTTTCCGCTATAGTAACCGAAAAACCTCTCTCTGCAATTTCAAGAGCAGCTGCCATACCTGCAGAACCCCCGCCGATAACAAGAGTATCAACTTTTATCTCCTTCATTCCATATTCCCATAACTGTTTACTTCAAGATCACCAATTTTGTCCTCAAGAATCCAGGAAGCCTTCCCTCTCTTTGTAATATCTTCATAACTTAAACCGGTTTCTCTCTGTATAATCTTAATTATTCTGTCCGTACAAAAACCTCCCTGACATCTGCCCATCTGGGCCCGGGTGTAAAACTTTATACCGTCAAGGGTAGTATGGCCATTTTTTACTGCAGCAACAATTTCAGCTTCACTTACAGACTCACAGCGGCAGACTATTTCTCCAAAAGCAGGATCTGACTTAATGAGTTCATCCGCTTCGACAGGAGAAATAGTTCTCATTCTTGGAAGCTTATCTATTGTCGGATCATAGGAAGATTTTTCTGTAAGTACAAGGCCGTCTTTTTTTAGAAGATCTTTAACATATTCTGCAATAGCAGGAACTGCTGTAAGTCCGGGAGACTGTATTCCGGCAACCTGTATAAGATTGGGTTGCTTAGCAGAAACATCAATGTAAAAATCACCACTTTCAAGGACCGGTCTTAACCCTGTAAAACTTGTAATAATATCTCTCCCCGAGATAGATGGGACCATTCTTCTTGCACTGCTAAAAACCATTTTCAGGTTTATAGCAGTAGTTGAAACATCCTCTTTACTATCCTGGGGGATAGCAGTTGGTCCAAGCATTGTTGTTCCCTCTACGGTTGGAATAACAAGTATACCCTTGGAGACATGATCAGGGACCGGAAAAATTACATGTTCAGTTCTTGCAGCTGAATTACGGTCCAAAAGAAACTCTTCACCCTTTCTGGGAGTTATTTTAAACTCTTCTGCATTGAAGATTCCGGAGACTTCGTCTGCAAAGAGCCCTGATGCATTTACAACCCACCGGCTTTCTATTTTTTTACCATCTTCTGAAACAATCCCGTATCCATTCGAATTATGTTCCGCAGATGTTACCTTAAACTCAGTAAACAGCTTTACTCCATTTTTCAAGGCAGATTCTACCAGTGAAAAAACAAAACGATAAGGCTCAATTATACCTCCGGCTGGTGCATACAACCCACCCACAACATCATCATTAAGCTTAGGCTCGAGAGAGAGCATCCGGCTTCTGTTGCACATCTCTATACCAACGGCTTTGTTATTTACACCATTCATATACAGTTGCTCCACTGTTTTCATCTCTTCAACAGAGAATGCAGCAACCATAATTCCACACCTTCGAAAAGGAAAATGGAGCTCCTGTTCTAATCTGTCAAACATCCTGTTTCCCTGGACTTCGAGTTTCGATTTAAGATACTCTGATCCATGATGAAACCCACCATGTATTATCCCGGAGTTGGCCTTTGAAACGCCAAAAGAAACATCACACTCCTTTTCCAACAGTGCTACCTTTAAATTGTATGAAGATAGTTTTCTTGCTATAGCCGAACCAACAACTCCTGCACCAATAATTGCAACATCAAATATTTCTTTACTCATACTCTATTCTTTCATATAAATTTATAAAATGTCAATTGTTGTTTAATGATTTGTTTTGTTCTTTTTTGTACTATTGTAAACACTTCTATCATATGAGATACTTTCTGAAAATATCAAAAAAGCAGGACAGGAGTCAAAATGACAATTCTTATAACAGGCGGGGCCGGCTATATTGGAAGCCATACAATAGTAGAGCTGCATAAGATAAATCACGAAGTAATAGTTGTCGATAATCTAAGCAACAGCAGCAGAGAATCCATAAAGCGGGTAGAGGAAATAACCGGTAGACCTGTAAAATTCTATGAGTACAGTATTCTTGAAAAAGATAAACTGCAGCAAATTTTCAAAACCAATAAAATCGATACTGTTATCCACTTTGCAGCCTTTAAAGCTGTCGGAGAATCTGTATCCAATCCTTTAAAGTACTACCATAACAACATTGCAGGGACCGTCACACTACTGGAAGTGATGTCAGAATATGGTGTAAAAAATATAGTTTTCAGCAGTTCGGCAACTGTTTACGGTGATCCTGCAAGAGTACCTATTGATGAAAGCTTTGCACTGAGGGTCACCAATCCCTACGGCCGTACCAAGCTTATGATGGAGGAAATTCTTGAAGATGTCTACAGAGCCGACAACAGCTGGAACATTGTTATCCTCAGATACTTTAATCCTGTAGGGGCCCATAAAAGCGGCCGGATTGGGGAAGATCCTAATGGTATACCCAATAATCTTATGCCCTATATCAGCCAGGTGGCTGTGGGCAAGCTGGAAGAACTTGCTATCTTTGGGAACGACTACCCCACTGTAGACGGTACAGGTGTTAGAGATTACATCCATGTGGTAGATCTTGCATATGGTCATGTAACAGCCCTTAAAAAAATTAAAGACAATTCCGGCCTGAACATTTACAACCTTGGGACTGGAAAAGGATACAGTGTTCTGGAAACACTTCATGCATTCGAGAAAGCCTGTGGGAAAAAGCTGAAATACCGATTTACAGAAAGAAGGTCC
>DAOWMA010000386.1 GCA_030643345.1 Spirochaetaceae bacterium | reverse complement strand
CTTCCAACCGGAATAACCAGATCACCAACATCAGCAGCAGCATTTACAAAACTCTGTCCGTCAATAGTTTCTGCAGCCCAGCCCTGGACCTTCATACCATTTGCCGGATTTATTAAAGTACCATTTTCATCCAGACCAAATGCTCCTGCTCTGGTATAAAAATTCTTTGCACCCGAAGCCATTACAAAAAAACCGTTGCCCTGAATAGCCAGATCTGTCATAACCCCGGTAGTCTGCATAGACCCCTGGGTATGAATGGTATCTATGGATGCAACTGTCATACCAAGTCCAACCTGTTTAGGATTAACACCACCAAGATCAACGGTAGGTTTTGCTGCACCTGACATAGTCTGGGAAAGCATATCCTGAAAGTTTACTCTTCCTTTTTTAAAACCAATTGTATTGATATTGGAAATGTTATTACCTATAACATCCATTCGGATCTGATGATTCTGAAGCCCTGAAACTCCGGAATATAATGATCGCATCATAAGGCAGCCTCCTGTTCGCTCACTTTTTCAACACTTGAATAATCGTAGTATTTACCGTTTATTAGAATCTGCGGGAAATCCCTTCCAGAAACCTCTTCAACTTTTCCACTAATAACATTTTCTCCATCTACAACCTGGACCCATTTCCCAAGAAGGCCCAATGCATTACTCTGACCAAGGATTCCGGTAAGTTTTTTGAATCCGTTACTTATATTTGTCATCTGTTCCAGAGATGAGAACTGTGCCATCTGTGCAATAAATTCTTTATCTTCCATTGGAGCTGTGGGATCCTGATAACTAAGCTGAGTAATAAGGATCTTTAAAAAATCATCTTTGCCCATGCCTCCATTGTTTACTTTTCCACCATTCAAAGCCTTATTAAAGGTATCGTTCTGCATACCAACCTTTGCCTGCTCTGAATTTGAAAGTACACTTGTAAAATCCATCCCTGCCTCCATTAAGCTATAAGATCGATAAGATTATCCGACCATGCTATCATTGTCGGTATATTCTCTTCAATCATCTCTATTTGTTTTGCAATATCTCTGCTATTTTCTCTATCTCCTCTGCCTGTACCATTCCCACCTACCGAAACGTTAAGTGCAGCACTATCAAATCCATTTTCTTTAAAGGTTTTTTCAAGATTCATAATATTCTGTTCAAAAATTTCTTTGACTGACGCATTTTCAACAATGATCTGACCTGCTATACGATTATTATTCAAACTGAGTCGTATTCTTACTTTACCAAGAGCTTCGGGTTTAAGAATCAGCTTTATCTCTCCGGAATTGTCATTTTTCAGTATTATACTGGACTGTTTTACTATTTTATTGTTTATACTTTCTTCCAGCTGCTTCATTAAAGCTGAACCGGTTGTAGTTGTAAGTGTCTTTGACTCTCCGGAAAAATTATCTTTTACATGAGTAAGCTCAACTACAATCGGTCTGGCATCTTCAGTACTGTCAGAACCCATCGGTTCAATATTCTCTACCGGAAGCTTTCCACTCTCGTTTCCAGTACTTGTTCTATGCTGTTTAATTTTTGCAGACCTGCTGCCTGTATCCCTAAGATCCAGAACAGATATTGCAGGCTGTTTCCTTACAGACTCTTTTCCTGTAGTAGATTTCTTTGCTGTTCTTCCGTCAGACTTCCCACTTTTTTCTTCGTTAAGTGATTTAACTGCAATGGATGATCCGGATTGTTCTGCAATAAGCAGTTCAGAAGAATTTAAAGCGGCATGAATACCATTAGATCTGATAAGATTATCCACAACTCTATTTTGAACTGCCTGTTCTGCAATAATAGATTGATCGGATTTATCCAATATTTTTTTTTCCGAATCCGGATTCTTATCTCCTGCAGATTTTTTTGGTTTCCCCACAAGTGAAAGATCAGTAAGTTTCTCCCTAAGAGTCCTTGAATCTGCATTTTTAATCTTCTTACCCGAATTCAGGGATTTTACTTTTTTCAAGCTGATTAGTTTTTTATTTTCCACTGGTATCCGTTTTGAAGATTCTCCTGCTATTTCCTCTGCTGGTAATCTATCATCACCAGTTTCCATTTTTTTCACGTGTATAGAACTTACAGATTCATATATATCAGAAAATTTCCCCTCATCCTTTAAACTTTCAGATTTCACAGGTTTTATTACCACTGGTTCATTTGAGTTAAAACTGTTATCTGCCATCTGTACTGGAAGCAATTATTCCCCCGATTAATCTATGGTTTTTTCAACATCTTACGGTTAATAACTGCAGCTCGATCTGCAGGCATTAACGAAAACCAGTACGATACTATCGAATCATTACCAGCTTCCTGTGCAATAGTCTCAGTTGTACGAAAAATATCGATAACATCCTGGTCTTCCATCTCAAGAAGTCTTGCCACTGCATCCCCAGGCGGCATACCTGTAAAATATGCTGATGCCTGCCGTAAGTTCCTACTTCTATCTTCGTACTGTTTTAAACGATCATTAAACGATTTTTCCCTATCTTCCAGTGATTTTTCCTTTTCTCCAAGAGTTTCCAGCTTCTGCTGCACTTCAGCCTCTTGTAAAATAATATCATTCTCACGATTATCCAGCTCTTCTGCCCTTATATCCAATGCATAGAT
>DAOWMA010000330.1 GCA_030643345.1 Spirochaetaceae bacterium | reverse complement strand
TCCTCCAGGATAATCTCTTGTGTGAAGCCAGTAATCATTTCCACGGACAAATTTTCGCAGGAGCAGATCATTTTCTATTGCTGTTCTACCTGCAAGTATAGTGAAATTTCCGGATTGAAACTGAAGTCCGGGAATCTTTTCTTTTGCTTTAAGCTGCACCTGTTTAGGTGTTCTTTCCAGATAATCTTTAAGCCCTGAAAGCTCCTTGTCAGGGGATTCTGGTTCCAGGAGTTCCTTTTGTTCTGTTTTTATGAGTTTAAGGGTTCTTTTTAGATTGTTTATCTCTTCTAATATATTCTCCAGTCCGGATTTAGCTTTCTTGTACCTGGAGAATAACAGTTCACTGTTTTCAGCTGGGCTTAATATAGGGTCAAGTTTTATTTCAATAAGATTATTATCATTAAAATAATTTTCTGTTTTAAGATAAAGGTCTCCTTTATCAATTTTGTATATGTTTGCCTTAACAATTTCCGCCTGCTCTCTGTACTGTTCATAATTTTCATAATTACTCAACCTTGACTGTAAAACTGACAGGGCTGATTCTGTCTGGGATTCTTTGGATATAAGGATATTTTCAACTCTGGCCCTTAATGTTACGAGTTCTCTGTTTGACTCAATTTCTCTGTAATATTTTTCTATAAATTCATTAAAACTGTGATTCCTGTTATATTCTCTTATTTCAAATGCTTTCTTTTCGCTTTTTGCCTGAATTGTTTCTTCAGGAAAGTAGATGCCTCCGGTAACTTCATTTTGCCTGGGCCTCCGGTAAAATGCATCCAGTATGATATGTGATAAATCTGTTACTATAATATTTGATGCACCACCCCAAAGACGGATATAGATAAATGTTTCTTCCTTAGCGTTTAGAACAATAAGTTTAATTATTCTGTCTCTATTTAATTGAACTGCACTGGTTATCCGGCCCCCGCTAATTCTGGAACGCAGAAATTGTGCAAATCGTTGAAGAACAACCTTCCCTGGATTATTTCCTGTAAGCCTGTGAATTCTGACATTTCCCTGATTAAGATTGACAAGAAGTGGAAATCCATTTCCAGGTTTGTATAGATCAAGTAACAGGCTTTTAAAGTCAGGCTGTCTTATTTTTTGGATAAGTGCCCCGGTAAGGTTTAATTCTTCAAGAATAAGATCAATTTCTTTCCAGTTAAGGGACACCTCTAGTTACCCTGGATTGCTTTTAGGAGCTCAAGAAAAACTATCATATCTTTCTTTTCTCCAATTGTTACCCGTACAAAATCTTCAATACCACGGTGTCCGAAGTAACGTACCAGAATCCCTTTATCTTTCAGTTTCTCATAGATTTCCAGGCCTGGAATATTGTTTTTTCTTATAAAAACAAAGTTTGCCTGGCTGGGAAGAATATCCCATCCCATAGTCTTAAGAACATTGACAGTAAACTTTCTTGTTTCTATGATTCTGGTTCTATTCATATTAAAATAATTCACATCTTCAATTGAAATCTTTGCAGCATTTTGTACAATTGTACCCAGAGGGTATGAGTTAAATGAGTTCTTAACTGTGTTAAGAGCTGATATTAAAATTTCACTTCCCATGGCATAGCCTACTCTTAAACCTGCGAGAGATCTGCTTTTTGAAAAAGTTTGGACAATCAATAAATTGTCGAATTTAGTTACAAGCTCAACTGCAGATTGTCCTCCGAAATCAATATACGCTTCATCAACAATCACAACCCTGTTGCTGTGAACTTTTTCCATAAGGCGTTCTATTTCTGATGATTCAAGATATGTCCCTGTCGGGGCATTGGGATTTGGAAAAATTACTCCACTGTAATCATCTTCAGATATATAGGAGTTAATGGAAATTGAGAAATCTTTCTCAAGGGGTATTCTTTTAAACGGGATATCATAAAACCCACAGTAAACAGGATAGAAGCTGTATGTGTGCTCCGGAAAGAGCAGGAAACCCCTATCCTCATCAAAAAAGGCATAAAAGCAGAAGGAGAGCACTTCATCAGAACCATTTCCGACAAATATCATGGTAGAGGGTAGATTATAATATTTACCGATTGCATTTTTGAGTTTTTCTGATGATGGATCTGGATAGAGCTTTAAAATATCAGAATCTACTCTCTTCAGGTATTCTTCCACCATTGGGGAGGGAGGGAAGGGATTCTCATTAGTGTTCAATTTTATATACTTTCTGTTTTGAGGCTGCTCTCCCGGTGTATAGGGTGTTAACTGTTTAAATCGTTTGCTGAACATAGAGATATTTTACAGTGTATTCAATCAATTCTCAACCTTTAAACCTGGAATATCTTTAAAATCCTTATTAGTATTTAGCTAAAAAACACAGTCGGAGATATATAACACTTTTTAGCCAGTTTTGTAATATGATTTTTGTTAAGTTGCCTTTTTCCGTTTAAAATTTCACTCCAGACAGACTTTGGAGCAATATCTTCCAGATCTTTTAACCTGTGATTGTGCTGATCCATGAGGAATCTGAGAACTTGTGAGCCGGTGACTTCAAGAGGAGTAGAGGTCTTCTTTTCATATTTGACAATTTGCTCTGTAACATAGTTAAATAGTGGTTCAATTCGAGATCCTTATTATTATAAATAGTGAGATTATTAAGAAATCCTACTACTGTATTTTCATTCGCAAACTGAATATTAGCCATGACAACTTCCTAAAAAGCTATTGAATCTATTGTACTCATTACAAAAAAATTAGTAAATGCATTTATGAATAAAGGTTATTGTCGAATTACCCCTATTTGTCTATAATCAAATGGTTATAGGTAAATGCTATTTACAGGGAGAATATAATGCTAAGTATTAGAGAATCCTCAGTAGAAATGATTAAAAAACTTCCTGCAAATTGTACTTTAGAAAATATTCAATATGAGTTATATGTAAAGCAAAAAATAGAAAATGGGCTGGAAGATATTAGAAAGGATAATACCCTTTCTGAAAAAGAAATGGATACTGAAATTCAATCATGGCAGGCTTAATATGGTCAGAAACTTCAAAAAATGAAGCTCATGCACGTATGAAAATAAACAAAATGCTTGAAGATGCCGGTTGGCGTTTCTTTGATAATGACAGAGGGAAAGCCAATATCCTTCTCGAAAATCATATAAAAATAACTCAACATGAAGTGGATGCCTGGGGGAATGACTATGAGAAAACAAGTTCCGGTTCCCTGGATTTTTTGCTTGTTGACAATAATAAAAAACCGGTTTGTGTTCTGGAAGCAAAAAGAGAGAATCTGCATCCATTAGTTGCTAAAGAACAGGCAAGGAAATATGCCAGT
>DAOWMA010000029.1 GCA_030643345.1 Spirochaetaceae bacterium | reverse complement strand
GAGCGCTATGGAATAACTTCTCCTGAAGGTACCGGTGTACTCGGTACTTATCTGATTGGAACTGTGTTCGGAACAATATTCTTCGGACTTCTTGGTGGTTTTGCAGTAGTAACAGGTTTGCACCCATATGCTCTGGCTATGGCCTGCGGTATTGGAAGTGCCAGTATGATGACTGCAGCATCAGCTTCTCTGGCTACCGCTGTACCGGCAATGAAGGAAACAATCCTCGCTTATGCGGCTACAAGCAATCTTCTTACTGCTCTTACGGGAATGTACAGCGTCATATTTCTCGCTCTTCCGTTAACAAACTGGTTGTATAAGAAGTTTCAACCTCGGATAGAACGTGAAAAGGGAGGCGAGTAATGGAAGGTGTAGGAGCAAAAATATTAAATCAGTTTAAAGTTATTTTCTTAGTTGCTGTTATTACTCTTATCGGGCAGAGAATTGGATACGGCATATCTATCGGAGTAGCCATCCCCGGGATGATTATTATCATGGCACTTGGAATGGTGGCCCTTATTATCAAGGATTTTACCCCTAACCTGAAATTCCCGGCTTTTGCATGGGCTTCTCTTATAGCTCTGCTTCTGACGATGCCCTTTATGCCGACTTCAAAGTTTGTTCTTGAATATACAAAGGATGTCAGCTTCCTCGGGACAACAACTCCAATTCTTGCTTTTGCCGGAATTTCTATAGGTATGAAGGTTACAAGGCTTAAACAGCTCAGTTGGAAACTGCTGGTTGTTGCAATTGCAGTTTTTATAGGTACTTTCTTCGGTTCGGCCATTGTTGCCCAGATTGTTCTTAAAATTCAAGGATTGATATGACCCTGAGGGAAATAAAAACAAAGGCCCTGGAAGACATTGATCTTAACCGGGAAAGTATAATAAATCTTGGGAAGGAGATTTTCGCGGAACCGGAAGTCGGATACAAGGAATACAGGACTGCTGAGAAGGTTGATCGCATCTTTTCAGGATGGAATATTGATATTAAAAGAGGCCTTGCTCTGACCGGTATCAGGGGCACCCTTAAGGGTGCCCGGCCGGGACCTGTTGTAGGGATTATTGGAGAGCTTGATGCGCTGATAAATCACGACCATCCTGCAGCCGATTCCGAAACAGGTGCAGTGCATGCATGCGGGCATTTTGCCCAGATAGCATGGATGGTAGGAACAGGATTTGGTCTGCGGCATATCATTAATGAACTAAACGGCAGTGTGGTGCTGTTTGCCGTTCCTGCAGAAGAATTCATAGATCTGGAATTCCGGCAGGGACTTAAGGATGAGGGGAAAATAAAATATTTCGGAGGGAAGCAGGAGCTCATTCATCTGGGTGAGTTTGATGATATAGATCTGGTAATAATGAACCATGCACAGTCAGATCTTCCCGGCAGGAATGTGTTTATGACTGATGGAAGCAACGGTTTTATTGGAAAATTTGCACGTTTTACCGGAAGAGCCTCTCATGCAGGAGTAGCACCGGAGAAGGGAATAAATGCACTTAATGCATTTAATATAGCGCTGACTTCTATCCATTCTCAGCGGGAAACTTTTCGGGATCAGGATATGGTTCGGGTCCACCCTATTATCACAAAGGGAGGAGACAGTGTTAATGTGGTCCCAGGGGATGTTACCTCTGAAATGTATGTCCGTGCCAGAACAACCGAAGCCATCAGGGACACTAATATAAAAGTTGACAGATCTCTAAAGGCAGGGGCAATGGGGGTTGGAGCAAGTGTTGAGATAAAAACTACTGCCGGATACCTGCCTTTAAGAAATGATAAGCAGCTCTCCGATCTATGGATGAAGAATGCCGCGGAGATTGTCGGAGAAGATAATGTCTCTTATACGGGTCCCTTCGGAGGTTCAACCGACATGGGTGATATGACTCACTTGAAACCGGGAATCCATCCTATGGTTGGTGCTTTTTCGGGAGATCTTCATTCCAAAGACTTTAAGGTGACTGACGAAGAGATGGCGTTCATTATTCCTGCAAAGATAAATGCTTTAACGGTAATTGATCTGCTTTACGGTGACGAGTGTATGGCAGAGAAAATTACGGCAGATTTTACAGCAGAGTTTTCAAAGGATAAATATGAGGAATTGTTGGATTCTCTTACATATAATCTAATTTGGAAAGAATAATATTAAAGGGGAGAATTTTCTTCTACTTCTTCCCTGTCAGCTTAATAATATGAAATCCAAACTGAGTCTGTACCAGTTCACTAATAGAACCTACTCCCATTTTTTTTACAGCTGCTTCGAACTGTGGGACCATCTTTCCTTCGCCAAACCATCCAAGATCTCCTCCCCTGGATTTACTGGGACAGGTTGAGTAATCCCTTGCAATGGCTTCAAAACCTGCTCCCTGTTTTATCTTTCGCAGGAGTTCCTGTGCCAGGTTCCTCTCTTTTATTAGTATATGGCTTGCTCTCCACTCCATCCAATTCTCCTGTTTCCACCTATAGTGTAGTTTATCTATATAAGCTTTTTGCGCTGTACCACATTTTGTATTTAATAAATAGCTCTTCTCTAATATAGGGCTACTACCTGGCGCAAAATAGCCATACAATCGTAAAAATAGGCCACATCGCAAAAGCCTCTGTATAAAATCTATTAAATTGTAAAGAAATTCAAGGCTTCTTCTTTAAAGGGTCTTCTTTTCTGTGTTAGAATGATGTTCTGATCGGGGATTAATTAAAATAATACAATGGATTATTCATGAGTGCAAAAAAAAATACAATTTATGATGAAAGCAAGATAACAACCTTAAGCTCTCTCGAACATATCCGTCTTCGTACCGGCATGTATATTGGCCGTCTTGGAGATGGATCAAATGTTGATGATGGTATTTACATACTTTTAAAAGAGGTTGTGGATAACTGTATCGATGAATATATTATGGGATTCGGAGATAGAATAATTGTTAAACTGGACAATAAAACTATAAAAGTAAGAGACTATGGTCGTGGTATCCCTCTTGGTAAGGTAATAGAGTGTGTTTCAATTATAAATACCGGTGCCAAGTATAACGATGAAGTTTTTCAGTTTTCAGTTGGTTTGAACGGTGTCGGTACAAAGGCTGTAAATGCATTATCCAGCAGGTTCAGGGTTGTGGCCTTCAGGGATGGAAAGTATAAAGAAGCGATATTTGAAAGGGGCATTCTTATTTCCAGGAGGAAAGGTAAAAAAGAAGATGAGAAAGACGGCACCTTTATAGAATTTACACCGGATGAGGAAATATTTGGGGAGTATACTTTTAATCCGGAGTTTATTGAACAAAGGATGTGGATCTATGCATGTCTTAACTCCGGACTTTCTCTTATTTTTAACAGAAAGAAGGTTGTATCTAAAAACGGGCTTTTTGATTTTTTAAGTTCAGAAATAGGGGATGTCAATACTCTTTACGAAATTGGGTTTTCAAAAAATAAAAGGATAGAGTTTGCTTTTACTCATACAAATAATTATGGAGAAACCTATTTTTCTTTTGTTAACGGGCAGTTTACCAGTGATGGAGGTACCCATCAGAGTGCTTATCGTGAGGGGATCCTAAAAGGGGTTAATGAGTTTTTGCAGAAAAACTATTCAGGTATTGATGTTCGTGAAGGTGTCGCAGGAGCTGTTGCAGTAAAACTTCAGAATCCTGTTTTTGAAAGTCAGACAAAGAATAAACTTGGAAATACAGAGGTCCGGAGCTGGATAATACAGGATGTAAAATCTGCAGTTGTAGATTTTCTTCATAAAAACGGCACTGCTGCAAAAAGGCTTGAAGAGAAAATTGTAAACAATGAAAAACTTCGAAAGGAGTTAAATGCAGTAAAGAAAGAGGCTAAGGAAGCTGCCAGGAAAATTTCTTTAAAGATTCCAAAGCTGAAAGACTGTAAGCGGCATCTTTGGGATAAAAATGGAGATCTTAGTACTCTTTTTATTACAGAGGGAGAATCTGCTTCGGGATCTATGGTTTCGTCAAGGGATGTTTACACTCAGGCAATTTTTTCGCTTCGGGGAAAACCCCAAAATGTATTTGGAAAAAAGAGGGCGGATATATATCGAAATGAAGAGCTTTACAATATGATGATGGCTCTTGGAATAGAGAATGATATTGAGAATCTTCGTTACGGCAGAATAGTAATTGCAACTGATGCCGATTTTGACGGGTTTCATATTCGGAACCTTTTATTAACCTACTTTCTGAGTTATTTTGAAGAGCTTATTATTGCCGGACGTGTTCATATACTGGAAACTCCTCTTTTTCGAGTGAGAAATAAGAAAAAAACCATGTATTGTTACAATATAAAGGAACGGGATGAAGCTTTTAAAGAGATAAGCAATGCTGAAGTAACCCGATTTAAAGGACTTGGTGAAATCTCTCCAAAGGAATTTGGTCAATTTATTGGTGAGGATATGAGGCTTGTAAGGGTTAATATAAAAACTCTTAAGAATGTCCAGGAGACTATGCAGTTTTATATGGGAAAAAATACTCCTGACAGGAGAGAGTATATAATGGAGAATCTTATATAATGAGTTATGTGGAAACCCTCTATAAACAGAATTTTCTTGAGTATGCATCATATGTAATTAAAGACAGAGCCATTCCTGATATTAGAGATGGCTTTAAACCTGTTCAGAGAAGAATTCTTCATTCTCTTTTTGAAATGGATGATGGGAAATTTCATAAAGTTGCCAATGTAGTTGGAAACTGTATGAAGTATCATCCCCATGGTGATGCATCTATATATTCAGCTCTGGTTGTTCTTGCCAATAAGGAAGTTTTTATTGAAAAACAGGGTAATTTTGGTAATGTTTCTACAGGAGATGCTGCATCAGCTGCCAGATATATTGAGTGTCGCCTTCTTCCCTTTGCTAAAAAAATTTTATACAGCCCCGCAATTACTGAGTATGAAGAATCCTATGATGGCAGGAATCGGGAGCCCGTTGCTTTCCCCTCAAAAATTCCTGTACTGCTTATTCAGGGAGCAGAAGGTATTGCAGTTGGTATGGCGACAAAGATACTCCCTCACAATTTTAACGAAGTTTTAGAGGCTGTTATTTCTGTACTTCATGGAGAACCATTTCAACTTTTTCCGGATTTTATCGGGGGCGGATTTATTGATGTATCCGATTACCAGGATGGATTGGGTAAAGTTCTTGTAAGAGCAAAATTTGATACTTCTGATTCCAAGAGAATAGTAATCAGGGAAATACCCTTTGGAACAACAACCGAAAGCATTATTGCGTCCATCGAAAATGCATCCAGAAAGGGTAAGATAAAAATAGGAAGTATCAATGATTTTACAACTGAAACAATTGAGATCGAGATTAAGCTGTCTCGAAATGTTCATACAAAGGATGTAGTAGATTCTCTCTATGCTTTCACAGATTGTGAAAGTTCAATATCCATCAACCTTCTTGTTATTAAAGATAATATGCCTGTTATTATGACCGTAACTGAAGTAATAGCTTATCATGCGAAGCATCTTTTAGAAGTACTTAGGGCAGAACTTAATGTAATGGAAGCAGATCTTAAAGATAAGATTCATGCAAGAACTCTGGAAAGAATATTTATTGAAGAGAGGATATACAAAGATATAGAGGATAAATCTACCAGTGAGACGGTCCGAAAAGCAGTAATTGATGGGTTTATTCCTTATAAAAAAGAGATAAAAAGGGAAGTTACAGAAGAAGATATTGAAAGATTACTTAAGATTCCAATACGACGTATCTCCCTTTATGATATTAATAAAGCAAAAAAAGAGATCGAAGAACTTAAAACCAGGTTAAAAGATATAAGATACAAATTGAAGAACCTGACAGAATATGCTGTGGGTTTTCTTGAAGAAGTACTTAAAGAAAATAAAAGCAGGTTTAAAAGAAAAACAGAAATAACTTCTTTTCAAAAGGTTGATGCAAGGGAAGCTGCTCAAAGAGATATCGATATCTATTATGATGATGATACCGGGTATTTGGGAACTGATGTAAAAACAGGTAAGTCCCTGTTTAAGGTCTCATCTTACGACAGGGTGCTTATAATAAGAAAGAATGGTATTTATTCTGTGGCAGATGTTCCCCGTAGATTATTTGTGGACAAAGGAATGCTTTTTTGTGGTAATGCGGATAAGGAGAGTCTGAATAATATTATCTTTTCCATACTTTATCAGAATAAAAAAACAAAATATATCTTTTTAAAACGCTTTAAAATAGAGAAGTTTATTATTGAAAAGTCTTATCTGGCCGTTCCTGATGACAGTAAGCTTCTGAAGCTGACTATAAAAGAGGATGTGGAAGTAGCCATTGTCTATGTATCAAAACCAAGAATTAAAATACTGGAGGAATCTTTACCTGTATCTGATTTTCTTGTGAAGAATGTCAGAGCAGGTGGGAATAGACTAAGCACCAAAGAGATAAAATCAATTAGATTCAGGAAACCCAGGAGTTGATCATTAATGAAGTATAAGAGAGAAGATATCCCAGTAAAAAAAAGAATACTATTTGAAGATAATCATTTAATAGTTGTAAATAAACTTACTTCAGAGATTGTTCAGGGAGATAAAACCGGGGATGAAACATTGGCGGATAAGGTGTGTGAATATATAAAGACTGCCTATAATAAGCCGGGGAATGTATTTCTTGGGGTAGTTCACCGCCTTGACCGGCCAACAAGCGGTGCAGTGATATTTGCTAAAACCAGCAAGGCACTTAGCCGGCTTAACAATATGTTCAGGGAAAACAGGGTAAAAAAAATATATTGGGCAGTTGTTGATGCAATGCCTCCCGAAGAAAAGGGTGTTTTAGAGCACTATCTTATTAAAAATCAAAAACAGAACAAATCTTATGCTTATGATAAAGCTGTCCCGGATAGTAAGCTGGCGAAGCTGACATATACTGTTATCAGGGCTACTGACAGGTACTATCTGCTGAGTATTGAATTGCATACTGGAAGGCATCATCAGATAAGAGCTCAGTTGGCTGCTGTTGGGTGCAGGATAAAAGGTGATCTTAAATATGGGTCTCCAAGATCCAATCCGGGTGGTGGTATTCATCTGCATGCAAGAAGTGTGTGTTTTATACATCCTGTGAGTAAGGAGCAAATTGATATCACAGCGCCCGTTCCTTCAGATGCCTTATGGGATGTTTTTGCTTCTGAGGCTTTTGTGCGATAGACTGTGTTTCTGTATTTTTAGCTATATTGCTTCTGTTTTACATCTAAATAGACAGTGATAATAGATAAATTAGAGTATTTGTGTGTAGGGTTTAGTACAGATCAACACATCGCAAATAGCTTCTTCTGCTTCTATCAATTGATTTTTTAAGCAAACTTATTGTAAAATGCAGTTTCTGGAACTATAATGGAGTTATTAATCATAAGGATTGGTAAAGATGTCAGAAAGACAGGACCTGCTTTATATAATTAAAACCTATACGAAGAAACGGAAAATTCCCTCTATTAGTATAATAGATTTACAGAAATTGTCCGAAAAATGGTCGATTGACATAAGAAAGAAGCGTTCAGGGTTTACTGATTTTTCAGGTTATTCTATCGAAGCTCTGGGCCGTATTCTTGATAAGCTGGTTTCAGAGGGTGTTTGTGCTGTTGATGGAAGTCCAGGACACCCTGAGAATGTTACTTTACCTGCTTTTTATATGGAGAGTGTTAAAAAGGCTTTTGATGAAATAGAGCTTGATCCTGATAAACCTTTTCCTGACGAAGCCGGTTTCGGCGGAGATTTCCCTAATGATATAGTTACAGTAGTAGATGTTAAGACGGGCTTTCTTGATCTTCTTAAATCTTCTGATGAGGGACCACCGAGACTCCTTCGTATCAATTTTCCGGAGGGGATAAGAAGTATTGTAATTATTTCAGATCTTCTTGACCCTGTTTTACTTAAAATCTGTATTTCAAAATTTCGTTTTTATTTGAGTATAAAAAGAAATTATGATTTTATATTTCACAGGATGCAGGGTATTTTCCAGCATAAAGATCAGATAATAAAAGAGATGTTTACCAAGATTATTGGACAACGGGATCTGGCAATGGCAACTCTTATGAATCCTGATGATTTTACCTTCCAGTTTTGGTCCCATTTTTCATCTCTGATTATAAAAGAATTTAGAGAGAAAAAGGAAAAACTTGAAAGAGAGCATGGATTTTCTCAGGCAGCATACCTTATCGGGTTCTACAACCTTTACTTTAAAGGAACAAAACAACAGAAAAGAGACAGGGAATTATCCTTTAAGATGGTTGAAATAGGATTAAGAAAACAGCCCTTTATCTTTTCTTTTACGGATATTATGGGATTTAAAGATAAGAGTGGGTTCCCTTTGTCCCGAAAAGTAAACAGAGCTGAGCTTTCAGAATATCTTGAAAAAAGAACAACTCCTGCTGCAGAACAAATTATTCCGGATATCCTGAAATTTAATACTTCCTCTGACAAATATATGTTTATGAATAGAGAGAAGTATCTTTCCCTTACCCTGCGTAAAATTCAGGAAGATTCAAGGGAGCTTCATAGTCAGTATATTGATGAATGGAAAGATGTTCTTGGAGAATTTAAGCGTCTAAAAATGATGAATGACAGAAATTTGTTTATTGAGGATATAGCATTACGTGTAAGGAATATGGATCCTGTATTGATGATGCTGATGAAGTTTGATTATCTGGTAGTCTGTCTTGAAGAAACAAAGCCTCCAAGAGAGGTTTTTATTGAAACTGAGCGCTTGTTTAACAGAGGACGGGATAATTTTAGATCTTTAGATGAAATATTCCGTCTTGACAGAAAAACTCTTTATAATAATGCAAAATCAATGCTTCCTTTTTGGAAAACTCTTCCTGTTATAGGTCCACTTGCTGTCCTTTTTAAAAGGTTTTTTTCCGGTGTTAAGAAAGGAGCAGGGGGCATTAAAGATCCTTCTGATCTTGTTAGCGGGTTTACCAAACCCACTATCAGTCAACCAGCTGTCAGTAAGAAAAAGAGTAAAATTTCAGAGATTAATGCTGTAGAAACATTCATGGAAAAGCCTTCCAGGCCTGTTTCCTCTTCAAACAGGGCCAAAACATCAAAAGAACAGCTGGCAAAGTATCGTAAAGCAGTTGAGAAGCTAAAAAATCATTATATTGGAGAACATGGTTCTCTTACGAATGAAATTTCATCATCGATTAATATCTGGAACCCGCTGATGGATGGCAAGGCCAAGAATGATCTTATAGAGGATGTAAATTCAATGATTCGGGATTATATCAGGGGAATGAGAAAAGGGTTTTCAGTTAAACCACCCGATGTTGGTAGAATCAGGCATTTTGCTGAGCATCTTAGCGAGAATGAGGCATTTGATACAATAAAGAAAAAAGATGAATTCATAAGATATATGGAATTATATATTGTAAATATTCTTTCTAAAAAATAAATAAAGGGGATCTATACAGTGAAAATTTCTTCCAGAGATTTAGAGATGCAGGAGAGTCCTATCAGAAAGCTTGCTCCCTATGCAGATAAGGCCAAAGCTGAAGGTGTAAAAGTTTACCATCTGAATATTGGACAGCCGGATATTAAAACTCCTGTTGAAATGCAGAAGGCTTATTCAGAGGTTCCTGATGTAATTGCATACGGTCCCAGTAATGGCTTATTGGAATACAGGGAAAAACTTGCGGACTACTATACTGGTATTGGACAGGGAATAAAGTCTGATAATGTTTTTATAACTACGGGAGGTAGTGAAGCAATAATTTTTACATTGATGTCCGCACTTTCTCCCGGGGAAGAGATTATGATACCGGAGCCATTCTACACAAATTATAATGGATTTGCTGCAATGGCAGGTGTTAGCGTTGTACCTGTAACAACATCAATTGATGATGGATTTCATCTCCCTT
Organism: Spirochaetaceae bacterium; assembly: GCA_030643345.1. GTDB lineage: Bacteria > Spirochaetota > Spirochaetia > B11-G9 > B11-G9 > JAJRQE01. The sequence goes on along the minus strand of DAOWMA010000029.1, from coordinate 966 downwards.
CTATTGATGTTTTTGAAGAAAAACTGACAGATAAAACAAGAGCAATAATGTTTTCAAATCCGGGGAATCCCACAGGGGTAGTTTTTTCCAGGGAGGAACTTGAAGAATTGATCGCATTTGCAAAGAAACATGATTTGTATATTATATCTGATGAAGCCTATAGAGAATTTACCTATGGAGAGAGCAAAACTGTTTCTATTATGGAATTTAAGGGTATTGATGATAATGCAATTCTTATAGACTCTGTTTCAAAGAGATATTCTGCATGTGGTGCCAGAATTGGTTGGATTATAACACGGAATAAAAAATTACTGGATTTAATACTAAAATTTGGCCAGGCCAGACTTTGTCCTCCTACAGTGGACCAGATTGCAGCTTTGGCTGCAATGGATACCCCTCGTTCATATTTCGAAGAGGTAGTTAAAGAATATAAGGGGCGACGTGATTTTGCCTATGAGGAATTAATAAGTATCCCCGGTGTTATTGCCAAAAAACCTGAAGGTGCATTTTATATGGTACTGTCTCTTCCAGTTGAGGATGCTGATAACTTTGCAAAATGGCTTTTGTCAGATTTCAGGCTTAATGGAGAAACTACAATGGTTGCACCTGCCGGAGGATTTTATTCAACTTCCGGGTTGGGGAAGAACCAGGTACGTATCGCTTATGTATTAAATAAAAATGACCTTAAAAAGGCAATTAATATAATCAGAGAGGCTTTAAAGGTCTATCCGGGGAGACTTTGACTTACAACAGCTCGTCCTGATCTCCCATCAACCTTTACTATCAGGGCTTTGTCAAAGTGGATGTGCCTTATAAACTCATTTTCATAAACAGCTTCCATTTGTGATAGGATTTCTGTATTGAAAATACCATCATTAACATAGGGATTGATTGTTAAATAGGCACAGCCAAGGGACGTTATGTTTTGGAAAAAGTGAGTTCCCTGGCTGGGTTCCACTCTAAAAT